>JAEUMC010000517.1 GCA_016793415.1 Devosia sp.
CGCCTCGAAAGCGCGCCCGGACCAAATGCCGGGGGGCGGCCGATGAGCCTCCCCTGGTTCAAGTTCCAGCCCGCGGCGTGGCGGGGCGACCAGGCGCTCAGGGCCGTCAGCCTCGCGGCGCGCGGGCTGTGGATCGAGTGCCTGTGCATCATGCACGAGGCCAAGCCCTATGGGCACCTGGTGCTCAACGGCAAGCCGATCGACGAGATGACCCTGGCCCGCATGACAGGGGTGCCGGTGGACGAGGTTCGCGCCCTCCTGGCGGAGCTTCGGCAAGCCGGCGTCCTGAGCATGGCGAGCACCGGGGTGATCCTGTCGCGGCGCATGGTGAAAGACCATGAGCGCGCCAATCTGGGGCGCAAATCGGCCAACCGCCGCTGGGCGCAAGTGGCTGATGGAACAGCACAATCCGGCGCACCCAATGGGTCGGCCAATGGGCAGCCCAGTGCTGAGAATGAAGACTCGAGATTCCCCCCAAAAACCCCCACGGCGACGCCGCGTCCGCCCACGGCGCCACCTCGGGCGTCGCGTCGCGGCAGCAGAGGCGGCGCGTCGGCGCTGCTCGAGCAGGCCCGCAGGATGCAGACGGAAACGGAGATGGAGACCCCAGGATGAACATGCGTGACCAGGGCAAGGCGCTCGAAGCGATCGCCACCATGCTCGCGGGCTTTCCCAGCTCCAACTCGGCGATCACCGAGGCGACGGCGATGGCTTATCTCCGCGCCGTCGACCATTGCCCGGTGCTGGCCATCGAGGCCGCCTGTACGGCGTTCCTGCGCGGCCAGGTCAGGGGCCACAATCCGGATTTTCCGCCCACCGCGCCACGGCTCGCGAGCCTCGCCGATGCGCTGGGCGAAGCCGCCCGGGCGCTCGCCCATGGCCCGCGGCTGGTGCGATACCCGATCGGCGCAGCGCCGCCCGCCGGCACCGTGGCGCTGGGCGGCCGCACCGACGACTGGCGGGGCCCCAGCCGCACCCGGTTGATCGCAGGGAGCACAAGCTGATGGCGCTCGGGATTTTCGAAACCGCGCCCGGCTTCCGGGTGTTCGTCCGCCGCTGCGATGGCTGCGGCTCCAAGCACGCGGCCTACGGCAGGGGGAGCCTCCGCGAAGCGATCCGCACCGGCGAGTTCGGCCGGGTGAAGTGCTGGTGCGGCCCCGATGGCTGCCGCGCCACCCGGCGTGGAGCGGTGCAATGACCTGGTCGCAAACCGGCGCCGAGCCACCTGGCGAGGGGCGCGGCTCAGGTCGCAAGAGTTTCATCGAGCGCATCCGCGAGGTGGCGGCCGAATATTCGGATCGCGGCCTCGGGGCGAGTGCGGCGATGGCAGAAATCCGGGCGGCGTTGCGCGCCCTCGACCGACAGCTCAAGGAGACCTCGGATGGCAGAGTGGTACGCAGTAAGGACACGGGCCAAGGGCGAGCGCGAGGCGCAGCGCCAGCTCGAACGGGCGGGCTTCGAAGCCTACCTGCCGCAATATCGCATCGAGCGCTACAACCGCCGGCAGCGGGTGCGCCGGGTCACCGCGCTCTGCCTGTTCCCGCGCTACCTGTTCGTCAGGCTGGAGCGGCTGGAGGAGACCTCCAGGGTGCTCGCCTGCGCCCCGGTGCTGGAGCTGCTGCCGGGCCGGCCGCACCTGCCGCAGCCGATCCCGGCGGAGGATGTGCTGGCGCTGCGGCAGGCCGAGGCGCGCCAGCTGCTCGATGACACCGACGCGGCCCGCCGGCTGCGCGGCGAGACGACGCGCAACACCCTCGCCGCGCTGCGCAAGCGCCTCGGCGGCAAGCCGGTGCGCATCGCGGCGGGGCCGTTCACCAGCTTTGCCGGTACGGTCGAAGCCGTGGAGTCGCTCAACCGGCTGCGCGTGCTGCTCGACCTGTTCGGCCGCCCGACCCCGGTGGAGCTGGAGCCAGGCCAGGTGGAGGAGCTGGCAGCCTGAAGCCGCTGGCCCCTCAGGCCTCGGGCAAGGGCGCCGTGAGCCGGCCAGCCGGCGCCACCTGGGGTTCGGCCGGCACGTTCGGCGACAGCGGCAACCCGTGCGCGGCGCGGTCGAGCACCGATTTGGTGGATCCGGGCATCGGCGGCGATCGGGCGGCGCGCGAACAGCGGGATCGACCAGCCGTTCGGCCCCAGCCAGGGCAGGATCTCGAGCAACGCCCAGGCCCAGCTGCGGGTGTCGTGCGCCGGGGCCAGGGCATCCGGCCTGACATATTGCGGCTTTTTCGGATTGCTAGCGAGCACGATGTCCGTGATCGTCTGTTCGCGATACTTGAGGCCCATGGTCTCGGTCTCTTCGATCCAGGCCAGCGGCAGCTTGGCCAGCGCGCTTTCCGCTTCGGGATAACCGCCGCCCACATCGCTGTGTCCGCTGGCAAACCACACCTCTTCGACATCCTGCGGCCGCGCCGCCGAAGTGTTGAACGGGTTGCCCAGATACTGCCCGCCGCCGGGCCAGAGCTCGGCCCGGAACATCACCCGCCGCTCGTCGATCGCCACGGCGTGACGCACGCTTTCGACGCTGGGATTGGTCTTGGTGAAGGCGTGCGAGCGCAGCCGCGGGCCATAGCGCCCGTGCTCGATCACCGATGCCACGGTATCAAACAGCCCGAGCAGGCGGATCGGCGATGGCCAAGGTGGCGCACCTGTCGCAGGTGACTGCCCTCTTCACCGACGCGCTACCCGACGAGCAATGGCGCAAACGCCTCGTCGAGAGTGGCGCCGCCATCCGGTTGGTCGCTGGCGGCGAGGCTCCCCTGAAGCTGGGATCGGCTGAGGCCGACTAGCCCCACCAGGACAACAGCGGCTAGCACGGCAGGCTGGATCCGGGGCCCCTTCCACACATCCACAGCTCCCGAGCCGGACCTCAGTGCGAGGGGGGACCGTTCCATGCTTGCGGGACGGCGGCAGGCAGCCGGCCGACCGCTTGCCGCCGGCCACGCAGCCGGGCTGCGGTCGGAGCTCGACCGTCACGGATTGAGCAGCGGGCTCAGCACGTCGTCTGCACGCATCTTGGCCGGGTCGTAAGCCATGGTTTCAAGGTTGCCATTGGGCAGTTGCACCGTCACGTGGCGCAGGCCCCGGCCGTTGGGCTCCTCGGCGATCCCGGTCGTCCTCGTCAGAACCCAAAGCCACTTGTCTCGCTCTATGGGAAGCTTCGGTTTGGCCATCGATCATACTCCATCACCCCGGCTGCCGCGGGTGGTTCGAGGGAAGAAATGCCCCCACATCTCAAGGCGGTGCGCCCGGGTCGTAACGCCCGCCTCACGCGCCGCACCGTAGCTTTTGGTTGGGACCGAGCCCCTGTTGCGCTGGGCCCGCCAGCCGGTTGCTTGAGGCCACCCAAGCGCCGGCTGCGCCTATGGCAGGTGCGTCACCGCGATGCGGCCGAGACCGCGCCGGCAACCGATCCATCGTGGTAGAGCAGCACGCGCTCTTCGTCGCCGTCGGGGTTGAGATAGGAAACCTCCGCGAAGATGTTTTCCGGCTCGCCCAGCAGGTAGAGCCTCGTCCGCGCAACCCGTTCGGCCGCGGCGATAGGGTGGGCCGCAACGGCGCGCACTGGTTTGTCGAAGGCCACTCCACCCTTTTGACCGATGTATCGCGCCACCTGGAAAGTGAACTGAACCTCGCCCATTGCGCTTCCTCACCAACAACGGCGCCAGGCAATCCCAGAGGTCGTCGCCGATGCGCCCTGCGCCAGGAACACCTCGGACAAGCTCCGGGAAAGCTAGGGCGCGGACGTCATCGTCACGTGATGCCGGCACCTGAACAACGTGATTTGCTCGTGATTTATTGCGCCGCCTGCTATGCTCCGCCATCGATGAAGCAGTGAGCTGAACCGCCTGTGACTTCGCCCACTCTGTACCTCAATCTGCTGGGGCCTTTCGAAGCGCGGCTCCCGGATGGGCGTTCGATCGAACTGCGGCTCAGGACGGCGCGCCTGCTGCTGTCATGGCTGGTGCTCCGTCCCCGGCAAAGCGGCAGCCGCGAAGAGGTTGCCGCCCTGTTGTGGAGCGAACGCAGCGAGCCCCAGGCCCGCCAGAGCCTGCGCCAGACCCTGGCTGTGCTGCGGCGCGCCCTCGGCCAGCCTGGCGAAGTGCTCGAGGTCGATCGCGAGACGCTCGGCTTTGCCGCAGGCGCGGTGCAATCCGACGTCGCGGTGCTGTCGCAGGCCGGGGCCGACAGCAGCATTGCCGAGCTGGAGCGGGCGGTCGCCCTGTACCGGGGAGAGTTCCTCGAGGGGCTGAGCCTGCGCGATCCCCTCGGCCAGCAATGGCTCGAGGCCCGGCGGGCCGAACTCCGCGCGCTGGCGACCAAACGCTTCGAGTGGCTGCTGGCCGCCTACGCCCGGGCCGGACAACACCAGGCTGCAGAACCGGTGGCGTCGCGCCTGCTTGAGATCGATCCGCTCGCCGAGACGGGGCACCGCGCCTTGATCCAGGTCCACCTGGCGGCGGGGCAACGCGCCCTCGCCGTTCGGCAATACCAACGCTGCCGCGATATCCTCGCACGCGAGCTGTCGGTGGAACCCGCCGACGAGACCAAGGCGCTGCTGCGGGAAACGGCCGAGCCGGCGCCGAGCCACCTGAAAGCCACGGCCACTGTCGCAGAGCAGCCCCTCGGCCGGACGCAGCAGGCGCACAACCTGCCGCGTCAGCTGACCTCGCTGGTGGGCCGCGACCGCGAGGTGGAGGACGTTCTCGCCCGCCTCAGCCGCTACCGGCTGGTGACGCTGACCGGGCCCGGCGGGGCGGGCAAGACCCGCATGGCCGTGGAAACCGGCTTCCGGCTCGCCGGCGGCTATGCGGATGGCATCTGGCTGGTCGAGCTGGCCTCGATTGCCGATCCGCAGCTGGTTGGGGAGGCGTTGTGCGGGGCGCTGGGAGTGCCGGTGGCCGGGGAGCGGACCGCCATCGAGAGCGCCATCGCGCATCTGCAGCAACGCGAAGTGCTGCTCATCATCGACAATTGCGAGCATCTGGTCGCCGCCTCGGCGCGGCTGGTCGAGATGCTGCTCGGCGCCTGCCCTGCCGTTTCCATCCTGGTGACCAGCCGCGAGAGCCTGTCGGTCGCCGGCGAAAGCCTCTATCGGGTGCCGAGCCTTGCCTACCCGGCCCGCAGCGAGGCGATCAGCCCGGTTGCCGCCGCCGGCTACAGCGCCGTGCAGCTGTTCGTCGATCGCGCCGCCGCCATGATCGAGGGGTTCGCCCTCGATGACGGCAATGCGGCTGATATCGCCAGCATCTGCAAGCAGGTCGAGGGCATCCCGCTGGCCATCGAGCTGGCGGTTGGGCGGCTCAAGATGATGGGGCCGGCCTGGCTGGCTGCCAATCTCAGCGCCTCCTTCCTGACCCTGCGTCGATCCGGCCGGGCCGGCCCCAAGCATCACCAGACCCTGCGCGCCATGCTCGACTGGAGCTACGATCTGCTGGCGCCGGAGGAACAGGCGCTGTTACGCCGGCTCGCCGTCTTCGCCGGCGGCTGCTCGCTGGCCTCGGCGATGCAGGTCGCCGGCGGCGCCCCGATCGCCCCGGACGAGGTGTTCGACCTCCTCTCCTCGCTGGTGGAAAAGTCGCTGGTTGCGGTGGATCTGACTGAAGCCGAGCCGCGCTACCGGCTGCTCGAGACGACGCGGCGCTATGCACTGGACAAGCAGGCCGAGACCGGCGAGGCGGGTCGGCAGCGGCAGCTGGCCGACTACCTGATCGATCGGCTGACCGAGGCGGGCGAGACCTGGCCGAGGACCCCGACCCTCACCTGGCTGGGGCGGTATGAACCCGAGCTCGACAATGTGCGCGCGGCGCTCGAATGGGCCTTCGGCCCAGAGGGGGATGCCGGCCTCGGCGTTCGACTTGCCACGCTGACGCTGAGGCTGTGGGATGAGCTCTCGCTGTTCCGCGAACGCGAACGGTGGAGCGAGGCGGCGATGCTCCGCATCGAAGAGGGCACGCCGCCCGCCATCGCCGCCCGCCTCTATCTCGCGAGGACCTCCAACAGCGCGCATGGCGGCCAGTCCGGCTTCGCCTTCGCCGATCAGGCGGTTCAGCTGCTCCGTTCCGCCGATCGCCCGCTCGACCTGGGAGAAGCCCTGGCCCGCGCCGGGGCAGCACTGCTCACCATGGAGACCATCGACAAATCGCTGCCCTATCTCGAGGATGCCCTGCGGGTGCTCGAGCCGCTCGGCCCGACCAAGCCGCTGGCCGCGTGCCTCCGCTCCAAGGGCGTCGCGGCCTATCTGGGCGGCGACGTCATGGCGGCGCGGACCCTGATCGGCCGATCCATGGCCGTATGCAGAAGCGTCGGCGATTCCCGGGGAGCCGCCAGCGCGCAGATCGCGCTCGCCGAGATGGATTTCATTGCCGGCGAGGTGGCGAGCGCCATCGATGGGATCCGCCGCATGCTCGGCGGCACCGACCATAACCGCCGCCAGGCCACGCTTGGCCTCAGTAACCTCGCCTCCTACCTCCTCTCGGACGGGCAGACGGCACTGGCCCGGCAGGCCGCCCAGGAGAGCCTGCGCGAAGCGCGGGCCCTCGGCTGGCCGGGGGCCATCGTCCGCGCCGCCGAACACCTGGCGCTGGTCGCCGCGCTCGAAGGCGAAGCCGCCCTCGCCGCCCGGTTGCTGGGCTACACCGAGGCCTTCTACGCCAAAGGCAGCGCCAGCCGGGAGTGGACCGAGCAGGTCACCTACCAGCGCCTCGTGACCGAACTGGCGGAGCGCCTGTCCCCGGCTGGGCTCAGCGACGCGAAGGCGGAAGGCGCCGGCTGGAGCGAGCAGCAGGCCCTCGAGGCGGCAAACGCCGCAGGAGAAGGAGCCCGCGCGGCGGCGAGCTAGCAGGCGGTCACGCGAAGAGAGCCCCGGCCTCCGCCCCTGCCGCCCACCGCCGATGCTTGGGACCCGCCAGCCATCAGAGGGGGGGTGGAGAGAAGACCCTGAACGCCCCTCGCGCCGGCGCAGCGCTAGACCTCCGGATTGGTCCGCCAGAGGGCCGTGCCGACAAAGCCGATCGCCGCCGACTGCCGCGCCGCGGCCTGCGCGTCGGCGTGGCCGGCGCCGGTGACGGAGCAGAACTGATGCGGGATATCGAGTGTGGCCATCAGCCTGTGCAGATACACCGCACCGTCATGCAGGTGGAACTCGTCGGCATCGCCGCAATCGAGGTAGATCCCGAGACTGGCGGCCGCGATTGCCTCCCGGTTGCGGCGAACGAGGCTGTGGACGCTGGCCGCCTCGTAGCCGGCGCTCCGCATCGCCTCGTTGAGCGCGCCGAGCACCGAGGGGCGGTTGCGCTCGGGAACCTCATCGGGAGTCTCCGCCGGAAACACCGTCGGGCACAGTGCAGCCACCGCTACAAAGCTGTGCGGCCGACGCAGCGCCAGCTTCAAGGCGCCATAGCCACCCATGGAGAAGCCGAGCACAGCCGCCCGCGCCGCCAGTTGCCGGCGCGCGCGGAGGTGACGCGGCAGCTCGTCGGCCAGGAGTGTTTCCCACGCCGGACCAAGGGGATAATCGATGTAGAAACCACCGGCTGTCGGCGTCGAGGCTGAAGCCACCAGCGCCGGAGGCAGTAAGCCACCGGCCCATGCCGCCTCATAGGCCGGCCGCGCCAGCTCCAGCGAAGCCGCCGACGACATCGCGCCATGCAGGTGGAGGATCAACGGCAGCGGCCGATCGGCGGGAGCATCCACCGGCACGAGCGTTTTGTATTCGACCTCCGCCCGAACGGTTTCGGCGAAGAATCGTGACGTGTTGAGGTTGGCGACGAGCGTCGACATGGAAGTTTCCCTGGTGTGTTGTGACCCGATGCATTGCCCGCCAGCACGCCCGGGGTGAGCGTGTTCGCGACGAGCGGTATCGAAAGGACAACTGTCCGTACCAGGGGACCAGAAGTCGGCAGATCGGCCTAAAGCGCCGATGGGAGCGGGTTCTACTTGAAGTGCTGCGCTTGTCAATTGTTCGGAGGCGTCAGCCACGTATCGCCTCCCTGATGATAAATCTCATTAAGAAGCCGGAGCCAAGGACCAACGACGGGCGGATGAGGAAATTGACGGTCACTACTGCCGATATGAGCAAAAAGAAAAGCGGAAGCAGCAACGCAAATGCCGCAAGTATCGTCAGTATATTATGCGGCCAGTAAGCTGCTGAAACGCCCGTCAAGGCAAGAAAAGCGATGACGGAAGCCAGCACTGCACCAAGAAGCGATAAAACGCTCGCCCAAGTGTGGCGTCTCAGGCTTGAATAGTCGATGTCGGTAGGATCGCCCTCGGCCACGCCTCACCCATATTTCTACGCATAGTTCGGATCAGATCGTGCACCAATCGTGCCGCATCGAGATCCTCTAGCTTGGTACCGGTGCAAGCATTCCTCGCCCCGCGCGACGATGCAAGCTGCTCACCACCGCCTACCCCGCGCCCCCTCCTCCGCCAACTGCCGGATCGGCAGCAGCAGGGTCAGCTTCGTGCCTTCCGGCCCCGATTCCACGGTGAGCCTCGCGCGCATGGCGCTGGCGCGGCGGGTCTGGTTGGCGAGGCCGCGGCCGGTGCGTGGGGCGGCGGTGTCGAAACCCCTGCCATTGTCGGCGACGCTGATGACGATATCGCCGTCGACGACGCCGGTGCTGACCGTCGCTTCGGTGGCGTTGGCATGCTTGATGATATTGGTGAAAGCCTCCTGCACCACCCTGAGGATGTGCAGCGCGTAGCGGTGATCGAGCCAGAACACCGGCGGCACGTCGCGCACGTTCCAGTTGAGCTTGATGCCGGTGCTCTGGAGCCGCGGCTCGAGGCGGAAGCGCAGCGTGCCCAACAGCAGCAGCAGGTCGGTTTCGACCGGCTCCATCGAGTCGATGGTGAGCTTCAGATCGTCGATGCAGCCCTGCAGGATCTGCTTGAGCTCGGCCTCGTCGAGCTGGCCGCGCTCGACCATCCGCAGGGCCCCCAGGAGCGATGAGCCGAGCCCGTCGTGCATATCCTCGGTGAGCCGCTGGCGCTCGTGCAGCAGCAGTTCGCGCTGCTCGATGTCGCGCACCCGCTCGTGACTGGCGACCAGTTCCGCCTCGCGGGCGGCGAGCCGCTCGGCCAGCACGACATTGGAGCGCTCGACCGCATCTATTGCTTTCAGATAATGCGCCAAGACAATGTGGAAGAAAGCAAAAACCAGCGCGATCTGCACGAAAGGCAGGACGAAATAGCCCTCGATGTCGATGAGGTTGTTCTGCAGCATCAGATCGTTGATGCCCAGATATGCAGTGAGCAGCACCCAGACGGCGAGCACCAGCCCCTCCATCGACTGCTGCCGCCAGGCGGCACGGATCGAGCTGATGCCCACCAGGTTGCAGACGATGAAGGCGGCCGCGTAGACAAAGGGCGCGGTAAGCGTGGGGTCGAGCGTCCCCTCGAACAGCGGCAGTGTGGCGAGCCCGAGCAGCAGTGTGGCGCCGCCCACCACCGCGGTGATCCACGAGGTGCGCACCTGCAGCACGCTGATCAGGAACAGGTGCGAGATGGCCACCATCCACATGGTCGAGTTGACCGTCAGCCAGCCGAACCATTGGTCGTCGATCGGCAGGCGCTCGAGCCCCAGATGGTTGTGCAGGCCCCGGATGAAGGTGGCCGCCGACATCAGGAAGAACAGCAGATAGAGCCGCTCCTGCCGCCGCCGGAACCACACCAGGAGCGAGAACACGCCGCTGGCGAGGAACGCCGCGCTGGTGAGGTAGGACAGCTCGGCCTGGAAGAAATTGCGCACCAGGAAGGCTGGCCCCACCTCGTCGAAATCGCCGACCCACAGGCTCGACAGCGCCCC
>JAEUMC010000550.1 GCA_016793415.1 Devosia sp.
AGCGGCGACCACGCCGGATCGGACGCAAAGCTCTCGGTCTTGAGGTTGAGCTCGTTCCGGCCCCAGATGTCGATCGAGTGAAGGCTCGGGCCGGCATCGCCGCCCGGATCGCGGAAGAAACCGATGACGCGGCTGTTCGGCGCCCAGGTCGGGCCTTCCTGCACCTGGCCCGAGGACGACAGGATCCGCTCGCCCGAGCCATCAGGCTTCATGATGCCGATATGGAACTGGCCTCCCGACTGGCGGGTATAGGCGATGAGATCGCCGGCCGGCGACCACACCGGGGTGGAATAGCTGCCCTCGCCATACGAGATGCGCTGCGCCCCGCCGCCGCCGGCCCCCATGATGTAGAGCTGCGGGCTGCCGCCGCGATCGCTTTCGAACACGATGCGCGAGCCATCCGGCGAGTAGCAGGGCGAGGTATCGATCGCCGCGCCGCTGGTGAGCTGGGTCGGGTTACCGCCGCCGGCGCCCGCCGCATAGATATTGGTGGTGCCGCCATTCGACACCGAGAACACCACCGTGCCGCCATCGGGCGAGTAGCGCGGCGCGAACGACATCGGCGCCCCATTGATCAGCTTCTTCGAAGCGCCGCCGAGGCCCGCGACATAGACCTGCGGATTGCCATCCTCATACGAGGTGAAGGCCACCGAGCCGCCATCCGGCGACAGCCGCGGCGACAGGGTCAGTGCCTTGCCCGAGCTCAGGTACTGCACGTTGAAGCCGTCCTGGTCCATGATGGCGAGACGCTTGACTCGGTTGGCCTTGGGGCCGCTCTCGGCGACATAGAGGATGCGGGTGTCGAAATAGCCGGTGCCGCCCGACAGCGAGGCATAGATCGCGTCGGAGACGATATGGGCGATGCGTCGATAGTTCTGCGCGTCGGTCTTGTACGACTTGCCGACCACCTGGGCCGAAGCCTGGGTATCCCAGACGCGCACCTGCGAGGCGACTTCGGCCCCGCGCTCCACCGAGCCCATCACCAGCGCATCGACGGTGGCGGCGCGCCAGGCGGCGAAATCCGGCTCGTTGGTGACATCACCCACCCGAATCGGCAGCGAGGCGGGGTCAAGCGGCACGAACAGCCCCGAGCGCTTGAGGTTGTCGCGCACGATCTGCGCGATCTCGGCGCCAAACGCCGGATCGGACGAGGCGAAATCCGGGATGGCAATCGGCAGCGGGGTGAAATTGCCGCCGCTGACGACGATCTCGACCAGCGCCTGCGACGGGGTAGCGAGCGCGAAGGCACCGCCGGCGAGGCCGAGCTTGAGCGCATTGCGCCGGGTGATCAGGGTCATGTGGGTCTCCATTCGGATACTGTGGCGGGCATCAGAAATCTCTGGCCCGGAATAATGCTCTGACATCTTGCCCTGCGACCATCATGTACGGGCCGCAGCGCGACACCGCACGCGACATCGCACCGGCATAGGCGGTCGCCATGGCGTCGCTGGTGGTGCTCACCACCTCGGGGCGGCCCGACACCGAGCCATCGCCGGCGACGGTGAATTGCAGTTGCACCTCGGAACCGGCCTCGGCAGCCCCCGGCGGCACCGACAGGCATCCCTTCAGTTGCGCCACCAGCGCCCCGATCTCGGACTGGCTGAGCGTTGCCGAGCGGCCATCCTCACGACCGAGCGTCGCCTCGCCACCCGAACCCGTAGTGGCGCCGCGCGACTCTTCGTTATTGATCAGGTTGGCGACCTCATCGGCCACCTTCTGGGCCTGGTCCGCCTTGGCCTGCTCGATGCGCTTCTTCTCTTCGGCGGCCTTGCGCTTCTTTTCTTCCTCGGCCTTCTTCTTGTCGGCTTCGGCCTTGGCCTTCTCGTCCGCCTGCTTCTGCTTTTGCGCTTCCTGCTGCTTCTTGAACTCGGCGCGCTTCTGCTCGAGCGAAGCGGTGTGCGTCCGTGGCTTGGGCGCGCTCTCGGCCGGATCGGGCGCTTCGGGGGTCGCCACCGGGGTCGGCTCCGCCGGCGTCGGCTCGGCCACCGGTTCGGGGACCGGCTCGGGCTGCGGCTCGACCGCCGGCCGCGGCGCCGGGGTGGGCGCCTCTTCCGGTTCGGGCTCGACCACCGGCTCGGCCGCTGCTTCGGGGGCCGGAGCGGTCTGCTCGGTCGGCGCCGGAGTCGGGTCCGGATTGTCCATCGGCGTCGGCTGATCTTCTTCGGTGTTGCCGGTCGGCTGCGCCAGTTCAGCCGGCTTCTCCGATTCCACCACCGATGGCGCCTCGGTCTCGACCACCGTGCTGTCGAGCGTGCCCAGTCGGATATTGTCGAACTCGGTGACCGGGATCAGGTCGACGGCAATCGACTCCACCGGCGTCGGGTCCATCGGTCGCCCCATGCCGATGCCGACGACCGCGAGAACGATCAGTCCGACATGCCCGATGGTGGAAACCGTAAACCCGGTGCGCATCAGCTTACTGGCCCTGCTGCGGCGCGGCCTGTTCCGTGATGAGGCCGATCTTGGCGTAGCCGGCGCCCGACAGCGCCCCCATCACCTGCATCACCGACCCGTAGTTCGCGGCAAGATCACCGCGCACATAGATGCGGTCCTCGGTGCCGTTGACCGCCACTGCGGCGACCTGCGCGGTCAGATCCTCGAGCGTCACCGGATTGTCGCCAAGGAAGATCGCGCCTTCGTTGGTGACCGAAACGGTAATCGGCTTCTGCTCGGTGTTGAGTTGCTTGGCCTGCGTCTGCGGCAGTTCGATCGGCACGCCGACCGTCATCAGCGGCGCTGCCACCATGAAGATGATCAGCAGCACCAGCATCACGTCGACCATCGGCGTGACGTTGATCTCGCTCATCGGCTTGGAGCCACCGCCCCGCCGCCGGCCACGACGGCGTCCGCCGCCGCCCCCGCCGCTGGATACTGCCATTGCCATCAGCGGGCACCCCGCGCTTCGAGCTGCCGGCTGAGGATGGTGGAGAACTCGTCGGCGAAACCTTCGAGACGGCCGATCAGCTTGTTCGCATCACCCGAAAGCTTGTTGTAGGCGATAACCGCCGGGATAGCAGCGAGCAGGCCGAGCGCGGTGGCGAACAGCGCCTCGGCGATCGGCCCGGCGACCACGCTGAGATTGGTGCTCGATGCGGCCGAGATGGCCGTAAATGCGTTCATGATGCCCCATACCGTGCCAAAGAGGCCAATGAAGGGCGAGGCCGAGCCGACGGTAGCAAGAAAGCCGAGCCGCTTCTCCAGCGTCTCGCTCTCGCGGCTGATCGCCACGTCGAGCACCTTGTCGAGGCGGCCCTGCACGCCGATGAAGCTCGACGCGTTCTGCTCGTGGCTACGCTTCCATTCCTTCATCGCGGCGACGAAAATGGCGCCCAGCCCCATCGCCGGCTTCTCACTCATCTGCTGGTAGAGCTCTTCCAGCGACTGGCCCGACCAGAACACGCGCTCGAAGCGGTTCATCTCGAGTTTGGCGCGCGCATAGAGCATCGATTTGTCGACGATGATCGCCCAGCACCATACCGAGGCCGCGAGCAGCCCGATCATCACGGTCTTGACGACGAGGTCGGCCTGCCAGAACA
>JAEUMC010000565.1 GCA_016793415.1 Devosia sp.
TGCGGATAGCCATTGAGCCTCGCCTCCCAGGCGCGCCAATCGAACTGGTTCAGCCACTGGTCGGCCAGTTCCTTGATGAAGGCGACCGGCTGGCCGCGGCTCCAGTCACTGGTCGTGGCATGCGGCCAGCGCGCCATGGTCAGGCGTTCCTTCAGGTCCGCGATCTCATCGTCGGATACCTGGACCTTGAACGGGGTGATGCTCATTTCGTCTGCTCCGGTTGCATGGGAAACCAAGGCGCCGAGCGCCGGGACGACTGCCGCCGCAGCTGCGGCCTTCAAGAAGCTCCTGCGATCCAGATCGGTCATTTTCTCGGCTCCTCTGTCGCGCCGGACCACCATGGCCCGGCGTCTGAGGAGACCTTGCGCCATCCTGCTGACAGGGCGTGGCAGTAGCGTTATCCCGTTGTTACGAAACAAAAATCCCCGCATGTAGCGGGGATTTTCGCGGTCACTTGGGCTGGTGCTTCATCGCAGCTGCAGGGCCAGGAAATCGCCGGTGGCGGCAATCAGCGCGTCAACGGTTTCGGGCCCTGCCTCGATGTTGAACATGTGGTCCATCGCGGCGGTCCACTGCACTTCGTCGCCGGAGTGCGCAGCGATCAGCCGCGGGACACCGGCGGCGCTGACGAGAACATCGTTGCTGCCCTGCGCCACCAGCAGCGGCCCGTTGTAACCGGCAAGTTCAGCCGCCGGATCCAGCGCCCTGAGTTCGGCGATCATCGGTCGCCCCAGGCCGATCGGCTGGCCCCACGGCATGGTCACCTCGAGCGGTGCGCCTTCCGGTTCCGCAGCCATGACCTCGTTGCCGAAGAAGCCAGTGAAGGTTGCCATGGGATCGTTGACGCCGTTCCACAGCACCAGGGCATCGGGCTTTGTCGCCTTCGCCACGACGGTCGCGACGGGCCCGCCGAGGCTCCAGCCGAGCACGGCGATGCGTTCGGCATCGAGACGTGGATCGGCCTTGAGCAAGGCGACGGCGCCAATGCCGTCGGCGGCCTCCGAACTGACTGTCGCTTCGGCGAAGCTGCCGGCGCTCTCGCCCGAACCGCGATAATCGATGCGAAGGCTGGCGATCCCCTGCTCGGCCCAGAGCCGCGCCGCGCGGGCATAGGGCCCCTCCCCGGTCCCGGCGATCGGCCATTCGCCGCGATGCCCGAGAAAGCCAAACAACATCAGCACCACCGGAGCGGGCGCAGCGGTCTCGGGCAGCGTCAGCGTGCCGACCACCGTCTGCCCATCGACCTCGAACTGCACCACTTCCTCGCGCGGCGCCGCCACGGCCGGCAGGGCCGTGCCAATCAGGGTGGCGGCAAGCGCGACGGCCAGCGTCTGTTTCGTGTTCGTCATTTTGAGTGTCCCTCAGCTTCGGCGGGCCAGTCCCACCGCTGCGGGAGGTTCTCGGCCAACCCTGCTGACAGGGTGCGGCAGCAGGGTTTGCCTGCACTAAGCCACGGGCCTCTCGGCCGGCTCCGGTCAGGCGGACGGGCCGAGTTGCACCGGCGCAGTCGAGTTGCGGGCCTCGTGCGGCGACAGCGTGTAGTCGCGCGGTTCGGTGAGCGGCCCATAGAGTTCGGGCCGCCGGCCGCGCAACCAGCGCCGGCCGCTGCTCAGTGGCAGCAGCTCGAGGTCGAGATCGGCCAGCACCATCCGGTCGCTCGCCGCATGAGTCTCTGCGAGGATCCGGCCGTAACAGTCGAGGACCATGGCGTTGCCGGTACGGACCTCGCCGCTGTCCTCGCCCACGCCGTTGGAGAAGATCAGGAACATGCCGTTGTCATGCGCCCGGGCCGGCAGCCAGCGCATCAGCCAACCGCGGCCCTTCGGCCCGAGAAACTCGCGGGCGAGCGCCTTGGGGTCGGTCTTGCGGTTGCGCCAGAGTTCGACGTCGATGGGGCTCATGGCGTGCGGGCTGGCCGATTTGCAGCCGCCGGTCTGGTGCGGGGCCACCAGCACGTCGGCGCCGAGCAGGGCGGTGGCCCGCGCGTTCTCGATGTGGTTGTTGTCGTAGCAGATCAGGATGCCCATCCGCACGCCCCATGGGGTGTCGAACACGGTGAAGCGGTCGCCGCTCGAAATCTCGGCGT
>JAEUMC010000658.1 GCA_016793415.1 Devosia sp.
ACCGCGGTAGAGGGCGTGATCATCGCGATCAGCGTGAAGATCAGCACCAGCTTCCGCCCCGGAAACTCCGAGGCGGCCAGCGCATAGCCCGCCGGGATGCAGGCGATGAGCGACAGCAGCACGCCGCCCACCACGTAGATCAGCGAGTTCACCGTCCAGGTGAGGATCTGGAAGTTGTTGTAGGTGGTGAGGTTACCCCAGGTGCGGACGAACGAGTCCCAGTCGCCCAAGGCGAACGGCGACTGGGTTAGCAGCGAGGCTTCCGAGCGGGTGCCGGCGAGGAACAGCCAGAGCAGCGGAATGCCGTAAAAGCACACCGCGAACGCCAGCGTCGCGAAGACGACGAAGCGGCCGGGGTGAAGGCGCAGCGGGGCCTGTCTGGTGCTCATTACGCCCTCAATCGATCTTGTAGAACTTGGTGGCGAAGACGATCACCAGCGCGATGATGATCGAGGCCCCGACCAGGAGCGTCGAGAGCGCCGCCGAGGCGCCGAAATCGCCCATCCGGAAGGCGTACTGGAACGCCATCTGGTTCAGCGACCAGTCGTTCTGGGCGAATTGCGGTCCGGCGAGCCCCATCAGCTGCGGCTCGACGAAGAGCTGCAATCCGCCGGCAAAACTCAGGATCCCCATCAGCACCAGCGAGCGCCAGATCATCGGCAGCTTGATCCGGGTGGCGAGCTGGAAGCGGTTGGCGCCATCGATGCGCGCCGCCTCCATCACTTCGGTGGGGAGGCTGGCGAGCGCCCCGCCGAACACCACGATCCAGCCGCCCGAGGCCGAGAAATACGCCATGATGGCGAACACCCCGGCGAGCCCGATCCCCGAGATCACGTCGGCGCGGGTGCCCCAGCCGAGCGTGTGCAGCACCGGCTGAAACGGGCTGACCGAGGGGTCGAGCACGAACAGCCACAGCACCACGATGGCCGATGAGGTGACGGCGCCGGGGAGAAAATAGATGGTTCTGAGCGTATTGGCGGTCTTGCGATTGATGCTGTCGAGCATCAGCGACAGCACCGCCACGCCGATCATCGTCAGCGTCACCCAGATGGCGACGAAGACCAGGACGTTGACGACGCTCGCCGGCACGCGGAAATCGTCGAACACGAACTGGTAGTTGGTGACGCCCCAGAACACCATTTCGATGGTGTCGAAGAAGCTGAGCCCGAAGGCATAGGCGATGGGGAACAACCCGAACATCAGCAGCAGGATCAGGTAAGGCGCCAGCAGCAGGTACGACATGCGCGTATCGCGCCGCGCCTTCTGCTTCGCCTTGCGGGCGCGATCGCTCGCCGCCACCCTCACATCCGTTGCCATTGCCGTCGCGCTCATCACTGCCTCTGAACTGGCCGGCCGGACGCCCGGAGCGTCCGGCCGGTACGCCGGGTACTCGACCAGGTAGCCGTTGAGCTTGGCGAGGTTGGTGAGTTCGGTCTGCAGCGCCGGCAGGGCGCCTTCCACCGTGCCGCCGCTGGCGAGTGGCTGCACCACCACCTTGGCGATGGCATCCGAGACGCTGAACCGCAGGCTGACGTAGCCGGGGTGGCTGAACGCCGCCGCATCGGCTTCGACCTTGAAGACGTTCGGATCGGCGTAATAGGCGTCACGGGCGAGGCGCGCGCCCCAGGCTTCGGCCGACGGCCGGTGCCCCGGCAACGTCACCGCGGCGGTCTGGTTGGCGATATCGGTCGCCATCCAGGTGACGAGATCGACCGCCTCGGCCGGATGCGCCGTGTCCTTCCAGGCGCCATAGGTGCCGCCACCCCAGCTCCAGGTCAGCGGCTGGCTCTGGTCGTCCCACTTCAGCGGCAGTGCTGCCGCGAGCTTGCCGGCGGGCCATTCGTAGGTCGGCTTGATCACATATTCGCCGAACCAGGTCGGCCCGATCATCAGCGGGATCTTGCCGCCCTTGGCGAGCGCCACGAAATCCGGCTCGAACGGCCCGACCTTGGTGAGGCTGCCGTTCTTCAGCATGGCGTCGACCATGCGCGCCGGCTTCAGGCACTTTTCGGTGGTGAGGTCGATCTTGACGGTGTCTTCCTTGCCTTCGACCGGCATCACCATGTCGCAGCCGTCGGACACCAGCATGGAGTAGAGCGGGAACGCTTCGACGCCGGTGCCGAGGCTGAGGCCCTGCGGCGCCAGCTCCTCGCCGAGCTTCTGGAATTCTTCCCAGGTGGTCGGCACGGCCTTGCCCAGCGCTTCCATCGCCGGCTTGTCGTACCAGACGATCATGTGCGCCAGGTCATTGCGCATGCAGAGCAGCTTGCCGTTCACATGGCAGGGCGAGTTGCCGTTGGGGTAGAACTCATCCTGCAGCGCCTGCGGCACCTTGTCGGTGAGATCGAGCAGGTAGTTCGAGCGGCGGGTCGAGAGCTGCGCGGTGTAGCCGATATCCGACATGAAGATCACGTCGGGAATCTCGCTCTTCGCCTGCAGCGCCAGCTGGATCTTGGCGATCAGGTCCGCCGGCGCGACGGTGGTGACGTTGAGCGTCACGTTGTCGTGCGTCTTGTCGTACAGATCGAACATGCTGAGGCGCGGCGTGTCCG
>JAEUMC010000669.1 GCA_016793415.1 Devosia sp.
TGGGCGAAAGCGCGGTCAGACGCCTGATCCTGATCGAGATCGCCCGCGAGGACATCGAGGCCCTGCCCCGGCTGATGCGGTTGATCTCGAAGGAAGAGCAGGCACGCTTCATCGTATTCTGCGACGACCTGAGCTTCGACAAGGACGAGACCAGCTACAAATCGCTGAAGACCATTCTCGACGGCGGCCTCGAGGGCCGGCCGGAGAACGTGCTGTTCTACGCTACCTCCAATCGCCGCCACCTGATGCCGCGCGACATGGTGGAGAACGAGCGCTCGACCGCCATCACCCCGGGCGAGGCGGTCGACGAGAAGGTATCGCTGTCCGATCGCTTCGGCCTGTGGCTCGGCTTCCACAATTGCGACCAGCCGACCTACCTCGCCATGATCCGCGGTTACTGCGACGAATACGGGCTGGTGATCGATGACGAAACGCTGCGCGCTCGCGCCGTCGAGTGGTCGATGACCCGCGGCGCCCGCTCCGGCCGCGTCGCGATCCAGTTTGTCCGCGCTCTGGCCGGCGAACAGGGCAAGGCGATCTAGTCGCGAGTGGCGAGTAGCGAGTAGCGGGACCCAGGCCCCGTGCCGCGCAACCGCTATTCGCTGCTCGCTTTCCTGTCATAAGCATCACCACGTACTTTGCTAAGCGACTCCGCGCCGCCCTACGCGCAGATGTTGCCAGTGCGCCGTTTCCGCATTGCTCACAGGAAATCGACTTATCTTGGCTATACTTATCTCTATTTGACTAATCTCGTATTCCGTCGTTTCAGGCGCAAATCTTCGGACACCTGATCTGACCGGCCGAGCGTCCCATCCAGGAGGGTGGCGGCCATTTGTGGGGTACTCGAATGCCAGTGCATCGGGGCAGCCAGCTGCGCAGGGTGTCGCCACTTGATGGCCTGAGGCGCCTTGCCGCCAACCACGACGGAGCGTCGGCGGTCGAATTCGCCATCATCGCGCCGGTGTTCATCCTGATGATCGTCGGCGTTCTCGCCTATGGCATCTATTTCGGTGCCGCCAACTCGGTGCAGCAGATCGCCGCCGATGCCGCCCGCACGTCGATCGCCGGGCTCAGCGCCTCCGAACGCAACACGCTGGTGACTGCATTCATCGAGAACAATGCCGGCGCCTATGTCTTCATCGATCCCGATGAGGTGGACTTCAGCATCGGCGACGATACCAGCGACCCCAACCAGTACAAGGTCACCGTCACCTACGACGCCTCGCAACTGCCGATCTGGGTGCTGCCGGTCCCCATGCCGGGCAAGATCATCAGCTACACCTCCACCATCCGGCTCGGCGGCTCATGAAGTCGCTCCGTCGCTGGCAGTCCAACGAGCGGGGCAACGTCGCGGTGATGTTCGCGCTGCTCCTGCCAATCATCATGCTCGCCGGCGCCTTTGCCGTCGATGAGGGCTCGCTCTATCTCGAGCGGCGGCAGGCCCAATCGGTCGCGGACCTCGCCGCCATCGCCGCGGCGACCGACCCGAGCAAAGCCCTCGATACCGCCTTCAAGACCTTCCAGGCCAACGGACTGATCGGCGCCACCCTCAGCATCGACGACCCATCGATCCAGATCCGCTCATCGCGGCCGGTTCAGGTGGTGACCGGGCACTACAAGGCAGCCCCGGAACTGTCGGTGGCCGCGCGCTTTTCGCCTGGCGGATCACCGCCCAATGCCGCCCAGGTGACGTACCGCAAGAAGGGCACATTGTGGCTCGCCCGGCCCTGGCAGGCGCCGCCCGAAATCTCGGTCGCCGCGCTGGCCACCGCCAATCCGCAGGCGGCGTTCTCGGTGGGCTCCCGCCTCGCCTCGCTCAATGGCGGCGTCGCCAACGCCTTGCTCAAGAGCCTGCTCGGCACCTCCGCCACGCTCGACGTGATGAGCTACAACGCACTGCTCGACGCCAAGGTCGACCTGCTCGATTTCCTCGATGCCCTCAACCAGCAGCTCCATCTGTCCGCCGCCACCTATGGCGACGTGCTGAAGGCCTCGGCCAGTCGTGGCGCCATCGCCGGCGCACTGGCCTCCGTGCTCACCGGCACTGCCAAGACGGCCGCACAGACGCTCTCCACCACCATTGCCGACACCGGCACGATCCCGCTGCTCAAGCTGCTCGATATCGGTTCGCTGTCGACGCTGCCGGTGGGCAATGAGGCGGGCTACTTCGCCGGCCTCTCGGCGCTCGAGCTGCTCAACGCCGCAGCGGTGATCGCCGGTAACGGCAAGCAGATCGACCTGGCGGTCGGCGCCAGCGTACCCGGCCTCACCAGCATCGCCCTCAGCGTCGCGATCGGCGAGCCGCCGCAGCACGCCTGGTATCGGGTAGGCGAAAAGGGCGGCGTGGCGCGCACCGCCCAGACCCGGCTCAAGCTGACGGTCAAACTGCTCGGCGGTCCGGTGCTGCTCGGCGCCGGCGTCACCTTGCCGATCTATGTCGAGGTCGCCTACGCCGAGGCGCGGATCCGCTCGCTCTCCTGTCCCGCCTTCGGAAAACAGGCGGGCACTGCCGTAGTGGATGTGCTGCCGGGTGCTGCGCGCCTCGCCATCGGCAATCTCTCCGGCGCCAGCTTCACCGATTTCAGCGCCTTTCCGGTGGTCGACCAGGCGACGATCCTCAACGCCCTGCTGCTGAAGATCAAGGCGCGTGCCGCCGTCGTCGTCGGGCAGACCTCGCCGATCCTGCTCAATTTCTCGGCCGAGGACGTAAAGCAGGCCACGATCAAGACCGCCACCAACCACACCATTGTCGGCAGCCTGTCGAAATCGCTGCTCGACGGCCTCGATATCGATGTCGACGTGCTCGGCATCGGCCTCTCCACCGACGCAGTAATCGAAGCGGCGGTGCGCGCGCTGGTGGCGCCGCTGGCGCCGGTGCTCGACAGCACCATTTTCGGCGTGCTCGAAGTGCTCGGGGTGGGCATCGGGGAGGCCGACGTGCGGGTCTACAGCGTCACCTGCAGCCGCCCGGTGCTGGTCGGCTGATACCTTTTTCCGTCTCCTCGCCGCTTGCGGCGCAGCGTCGTTGCTGCAACGAATGCGCTCCCGTTTCGACGACGATGACTGAGGGGAATAATGAGCCTGTCGCATAAGTTGAGGTGGTCGCACGGCGAGGCGACCATCCTGAGTACGGCCGCCATGCTGGCCGACGCTACGTTCCTGGTGGACGGCAAGCCGTTCAAGCCCTTCGCCCGGGCGCCGTGGCTCGGCAAGGTCGATGACCCCTCCATCGTCGGGCACCTGCGGGTGCTGGCCGGTGACTTCGTCGGCCTCCCGTTCGGCACCGGTGGCCGCACCGCCGGCCCTAACCTTCCCGAATGGGCAAGTCTGCTCGGCCAGCCCGCCACCGGCACCATCCACGGCCCCACTGCGCATCGCGAATGGACCATTACCGGTGGTGACGACGAGAGCGTCACCCTGTCGCTCGACTACGACCCGGATTCCGTGGTGCGCAAGGTCGAGCGGGTGATCACCGCTCGTCGCGATGCGCCGGCGCTCGACTTCGTCATGCGCATCTTCGCTCGCCACAAGGCGCCGATCTCGGCTGGCCTCCACCCCAATTTCCGCATGCCCGACAATCCGGGCCGGCTCGAGCTGAAGCTCGATTTCGACTTCGGCCTCACCCATCCCGGCCAGACCGCTGAGGGCGATCCGCAGGAGTTCCAGAGCCTGAGCTCGGTCCCCAAGGACGGCGCCCGCGTGGACATGTCCCATATCCCGCTATCGCCCCGCACCGACAAGAACGTGCAGCTGTGCGGCGCGCGCAGCCCGCTCACCGGCACCTATCTCGACGAGGGCATGGGCTTTGAACTCGACTGGGATCGCGAGCTGTTGCCCACGCTGATGATCTGGCACACCGACGGCGGCATCAAGGGCGAGCCCTGGAACGGCCAGTTCCGCGCCGTCGGCCTCGAACCCCTCGCCTCCGCCTTCGACCTCCACACCGACGTCGCCACGGGTCCCAACCCGATCAACAAACGCGGCATCAAGACCTGGGTCGATCTCGACCCGGCCAAGCCGCTGGAGATCCGGCACTCGATCCGGGCTTTTGCGGTGTGACTGGAGCGTCGGCTCAAGCACCGGCCCCTGGGCTTTCGCCCCAAACGAGAAGGCCCCGGATCGCTCCGGGGCCTTCTTCAATTCTGTCGCCGATACTCAGCTCGCGAGCAGCGGCAGCGGATCCACCGGCGTCGCGCCCTTGCGCAGCTCGAAGTGGAGCTGGGGCTTGGACACCGAGCCGGTCTTGCCGGCGGTACCGATGTTGTCGCCGCGGTTCACCACCGTGCCCTTGGCGACATTCATGTCCTTGAGGTGGGCATAAGCCGACACATAGCCGTTCGGGTGGCGGATCAGCACCAGGTTGCCATAGCCTTCGACGCCTGAGCCGGCATAGATCACCTGGCCATTCTCGGCCGAGCGGACCGCCGCGCCTTCGGGCGCTTCGATGTTGATGCCGGTGCCCTTGGAGTTGGCAAAGTCGGTAATCACCCGGCCCGAAATCGGCCAGCGGAACTTGTCGGCACCGGAGAGCACCGGCTCGGTCTTGGGTTGCTGCAACGGCTGCGCTTCAGCCGCGGTCGCGGGGGCCGCGTTGGTCGGTGCCAGCGGCTTGACGCTCGCGGCGGGGATCTTGGCCTCGGGTTCGATCGAGGCGACGGCAACCGGCTTGGGTGCACTCAGGTTCGCCGGCGGCGCGCCGAGCGTGGTCTCGGGCTTGGCGCCGGCCTTGGGGCCCAGCGCCATCAGCGTCGAAGCCTTGCCGGGAATGACGATCTTCTGGCCGACATAGATCTTGTCGGGCGAGGAGAAGCCATTGGCCTGGATGATTGCCTGCGCCGTGACATTGTAGCGGCGCGCCACGGTGTAGAGGCTCTCGCCGCTTTCGATCACGTGGACATAGGCGTCGGACGGGACGGAAACGAGGGTGTTCGAAGCCGGGGCGGACGCCAGAGTGGTAGTGGCCGGAACCGGGCTCAGGGGCTGGGCAGCGGGCATCATCTGATTGCTTCCGTTGGCTGATGAGGTGAGCACAGGCAAGTCTTCGGTCGAAACTGAGCCAAGCGGCTGGCTGGGCATGGGCTGATTGCTGCTCATGCTGTTGGAGCCGACCAGCATAGGACCGGACCCACCGCCAATGTTTTCTGGAGGAACGAGCGTCTTGGGCATCGCCTGGGCAGTAGACATCGGCGCCGCGGCGTTGACCGAGCCGGTCGTCGTCCTGTCGAAGCCAAGGCCGCCCAGCGAGCTACACCCCGAGAGCGCAGTGGCGCCTGCGAACAGGCCCACAATCGCGGCGGTTCTAAACGTCTTACCGGTCACGCGGTTACTCATCAGTCCACTCTACGCAGGTACTCAATGGACTGGAGATTAGGGCGTTAAGGTAAAGAGTGATTTAAATGCGAAGCAATTTGC
>JAEUMC010000707.1 GCA_016793415.1 Devosia sp.
GCCATCAGCAGGCAGCCGAGCCAGATCAAGGTGACATAGGGCTTGTACCAGAGCCGCACCACCGACTTGCCGTCGGCCTGCGGTTCGCCCAACTGCACGTAGAGCTGGCTGAAGCCGTAGGTCTCGATCGCCGCCTCGGTGGTTGGCTGGCCGCTGGCATTGTAGACCCGGCGCTCGGCCAGCGCCGTGCGGACTCCGCCGCCCGGCGCGCGGATGGCGAAGCGGCCGGTGTCGGAAACGAAGTTCGGCCCCTCGACATGTTCCATGCCTTCGAAGGTCACCTGATGTTCGGCGAGCACCACGCCCTCACCCGGCACCATGGTGGTCACCAGTTCCTGTTGCCAGGCGGTGGCGGCGACGATGCCGATCACCGTGACGCCGATGCCGAAATGCGCGATTGCCGTCGACCAGGCGGTGCGCGGCAGGCCGAACAAGCGCTTGAAGGAGGTGACGACGTCGGTGCGGAAGAACTTCGCCCGATCGACCAGCTCGGCCAGCGCACCGAACGCTACCCAGAAGCCGAGCAGCAGCCCGAGCGGCGCCAGCGACACCTCGCCGCCGGTGAGCGCGAAGCAGAGCACCGCGGCAAACAGCGCCAGCCCGGCGGCGCCCGCCAGCCGCTGCGTCACCGCAATCAGGTCGCCGCGCTTCCAGGCAAGGAACGGCCCGAACGGCAGGATGATCAGGAGCGGCGCCATGATCACGCCGAAGGTCAGGTTGAAGAACGGCTCGCCCACCGAGATGGTCTCGCCGACCAGCGCATCGAGCAGCAGCGGATAGAGCGTCCCCACCAGCACGGCGACGGTCGCGGTGGCGAGGAACAGGTTGTTGAGGATCAGCGCACCCTCGCGGCTGATCGGCGCGAACAGCCCGCCCACCCGCAGCGTCGAAGCGCGGAACGCGAACAGCGAGAAAGCTCCGCCGATGAACGCCGCCAGCAGACCCAGGATCACCATGCCGCGGGTCGGGTCGGAAGCAAAGGTGTGCACCGAGGTGAGGATGCCCGAGCGCACCATGAAGGTGCCGAGCAGGCTCAGCGAGAAGGTAATGATGGCGAGAAAGATCGTCCAGATCTTCAGCGCGTTGCGCTTTTCCATCACCAGAGCCGAGTGCAGCAGAGCCGTGCCGGCGAGCCACGGCATGAAGCTGGCATTTTCCACCGGATCCCAGAACCACCAGCCGCCCCAGCCGAGCTCGTAATAGGCCCAGTAGGAGCCCATGGCGATGCCAAGCGTCAGGAAGCACCAGCTGAGCAGGGTCCATGGCCGCACCCAGCGGGCCCAGGCGGCATCGATGCGGCCCGAGATCAGCGCCGCCATGGCGAAGCTGAAACAGACCGAGAAGCCGACATAGCCGAGATAGAGCAGCGGCGGATGGATGGCGAGCCCGATATCCTGCAGGATCGGGTTGAGGTCCTGCCCCTCGAACGGCGCGGGCGAGAGCCGCAGGAACGGGTTCGAAGTGAACAGCGTGAAGCCGGTGAAGGCCGCGGCAATCAGGCTCTGCACCGCCAGCACCAGGGTCAGCAGGTCCTTGGGCAGGCTCCGACCGAAGGCCGCGACGGCAGCGCCCATGATCACCAGGATCAGCACCCAGAGCAGCATCGAGCCTTCGTGGTTGCCCCACACCGCCGTGATCTTGAAGATCAGCGGCTGTGCCGAATTGGCGTGCTCATAGGCAAGCTTCAGCGAGAAATCGGAAACGACGAAGGCCTGGATCAGCGCCGCGAATGCCGCCGCCACCAGCACGAACTGCAGCACCGCGCCCTGCTGCAGATATCCGGCCAGCGCCTCGCGCTTCCAGAAAATGAGCCCGACGATGGCCGAGATGGCCGAGATGGCGAAGGCGAGGACGAGGGCGAAATGGCCGAGTTCGATGCTCATGCGATGACTCCCGGGGCGAAACGCGCAAGAACCGAAGCAGACGGCCCCATCACAGCGGTGCTCCGTCGCGCTGCCACTCGCCGCGCTTCTTCAGCTCTTCGACCAATTCCTTAGGCATATAGTTCTCGTCGTGCTTGGCCAGCACGTTGGTCGCCGCGAACGTCCCCTCCGGGGTGACGCTGCCCTCGATCACCACCCCCTGCCCCTCGCGGAACAGGTCGGGCAGGAGCCCGACATAGTGCGTCGCCATCTCGGTCTGGCCGTCGGTCACCACGAAATCGGAGGTTTCCCCCTCGCGCTTCCAGGTTCCTGCCTTGACCAGTCCGCCGAGACGGATGGGGGTGCCGGCGGCAATCGCCTTTTCGTGGATTTCACTGGGCGAATAGAAAAACACGATCTGGTCGCGCAAAGCCATGAAGATCAGCGTCGCCGAGAAGGCGAGGACAACGCCGAGTCCGGCGATGATGGCTAAGCGTTTCTGCTTACGAGTCAATTGCTTGCTACCAATCCATTATCCGCTGCGAGAACATCGAGTTCCGCGCGTTCGCCCGCTACCGGGTAGGCCTTGCGGGCCGCATCATAGGCTTGTTGCGCCAGTTCGGTTTGACCCAGCACAAGGCGCGAACGCACCAGACGGGTCCACTCGTCGATCGTGCCACCGCTCTCGCTGAGCCGGCTCGACAGGCCTTCGACCATGGCGGCGATGTCGGCATTGGCCGGCATGTCGCCGCCGAGGCCGGCTTCTGCTGCCGCCAGCCCCGCCTCGGCATTGGCCAGCCAGGGCTCGCCGCCCTTGCTGAGCTTCAACAGCCCCTGCCACTCGGCCTTGGCCGTCTCGAAGTCGCCTTCGCGCATCGCTTCGCTGGCGAGGTAGTAGCGCGAGCGAACATGGGTGACGTCGCGGTTGGAGGCGCTGCGGAACAGGGCCAGCGGCTCGCCGGTGGCGTCGCCGTTGTTTGCCATCATCAGCGCCTCACCCAGATCGGTCTCGCGATCGGCGGTCGGGCCGTCGAGCTCGATTGCCTTGCGCAGCGCCGTCGCCGCGTCGGCAAAGCGGCCCATCTGCATGTAGGCCGGCGCGATCACCGTCCAGCCGCGCAGATCGTCGGGCTTGGACTGGAGCTGTGCCTCGATCCGGGCGATGGCATCATCCAGCGTCATCTCAGGCGGCGGCACGTCCTGCCGCTCGGCCAGCGGCTGCGCCGGCAGATCAGGGCGGCCGAGCGCGCCGTAGACGCCGAACGCCAGCACCGCCGTCACGGCTGCCGCGGCGGCCACGAGGCCTCGGCGTGCGCCGGGGTCAGTTGCCGCTTTCGTCGTCGCCTTCAGTCGCATCAGTTCGCGCGCCAGTTCACCCTTCGCCGCGGTCGCCTCGGCCACGCCGAGCCGGCCCAGGGCAAGGTCCGACTCGATTTCCTTCAACTGCAGCTTGAGGTGCGCGATCTCAGGGCTGTCTACAACAGCGGCAGTCGCGTTGACCCTTCGTCCGGCCCCCGCATAATAGAGCGCGGCGCAGGCGACGGCTGTGACCACAAAAGCGAGCGACCAAAAGATCATGTGCAGGGCTCTGCCTCATGCGAAGGTGCAAAAACGCGCCCGATCTATAAAGGCATTCGGGCAAATTATGCACCTGCACACAGCGATGTGTGGGAGGCGCATTGCCGCAGCCCAGACGATGGTTCGCTGATCCCATGGCCGACGACAACTACGACTACCTGGTGCTCGGCTCCACCCCGCTTGCGGGATTGCTGGCGGGTCTGCTCGCCATCGAGCACCGGCGCCGGGTCTGCCTCGTCGGCGAGCCGTTCTCGCCGTTCCGGCTGCAGCGCAGCATCGACATCTCCGTCGCGCCGATCACCCGCCCCGAAACCCCGCGGTTGTTGAAGGGCGCCGCAGCGGAGACCACCAGGCTGGTCAATGGCTGGGGCAAGGGACTGGTCAGCCGCACCGACCCGCTATTCGTCGCCGAAACGCCTGAGAGCATTGCGGCGCTCGGCCATTTTCGCCACCTCGCCATTGCGCTGGGCTACGCCGTCGAGCCGGTGGCGGATCGCGCCATTGCCCAGGGCTTGATGCTGCGGGTCCGCGATGCGCAGCTGCTTGCTCATGGCCGGCTCGAGCCGGCGCTCGAAAGCTGGCTTGCCAGGCACGAAGTGCGCCATCTCGATCGCGCCGACACCGACCTGACGCTGCGCAAGGACGGCACCGCCCGGATCGCCAATGGCGACCATAGCGTCGAGGCGGCGCAGGTGATCCTCGCCGGCGACGACGCCGTCCTCGAGTATCTGCCTGAGGAGGCGCGCGACCGCAGCCTGGAGCCTGTGCCAGGTGCCGCCATGCTGCTCGATGCGGCCAAACCGCTGCCCGCTCCCTACACCTCGTTCCTCGATCGCGGCGTGGTGCTGGTGCAGGATGGCAAGGTCAGCGTCTCGGCACTCCTTGCCGGCGATCCGACCACAGCGCGGGCCCGGCTGGGCAGCGCGATATCGCGTGGCGAGGCATTGCGCCTCGCCGGCGAAACGGTGGTCGAGAGCCTCGGCACCAGCGATGGCGGCCCGTTCATCGGCCCGGCGCGCGGGCACAAGGCGCTGGTGATCGCCGCGCTCGGTCCGACCGGGGCATTTCTCGCGCCGGCCATCGCCCGTCATGTCGCTGGAGCCACTCCGATCGACGAGGCAGAGTGGTTCGCGGCGCGTGGCCCGACCCGTGGCAACCAGCGGCTGCTGGCCGCCGATTATCGGGCGGTGCCGGCATGAGCGAGCCTGCCAATCGCCTCGCACCCGATGCTCCGCACGGCCTTGGTGGCGCCGAACTCGACCGCAAGTCGCCGCTGCAGTTCCGACTCAACGGCCGAACCATCCATGGCTTTGCCGGCGACACCGTGCTCTCCGCCGCCCTCGCCAACGGCATCCAGATCGCCGGCCGCCATGGTGACGATGCGCTGGCGCTCGACGAGGAATTTGCGCCGCTGGTCAGTTCCGGCAAAGGCGCCGCGTTGCCGATGGAGCGCACCCCTGCCCTCGCGGGGCTCAACCTCGTTACCATCGGCACCCGGCGCGATCCCATCGCCTCGGGCGGCCTGCTGGGGTCGCTTCGCCACAAGCTGCTCGGCCCGGCGCGGACGCTGAACCATCGCTTCGGCGACACGCCGTTGGGCAGCCCGCCCTGGCACAACGCCACAGTCGACGAACTCATCGAGGCCGATTTCGCCATCGTCGGCGCCGGGGTGGCCGGTCTCAGCGCCGCTGCGGCGGCGTCTGCCGCCGGCAAGCGCGCCGTACTGATCGAGCGCAACCAGAGCTTTGGCGGCACCATCCGCTATTTCGGTGCTGTCGACGCCGAAGCCTCACCCGACACCGTGATCGAACGGCTGATCGCGAGCCTCGAGGGCAAGGGCCAGGTGACACCGCTCACTCGCGCTGAGGCCTTCGCCATCAGCGGTACGATGCTGAAAGTGCACCAGGTGGTGGTCGAGGCAGGCCGGCCGGTGTCGCGCGTGATCGCTGTCAACGCCAGACACGTCATCCTCGCCACCGGCGCACTCGAGCGATTGCCGCTGTTTCCGGGCAACCGTACCCCGGGGATCGTCGGCGCGCTGACCGCTTTCCAGCGCGCCGAACGGTTCGGCGTCTGGTCAGGGCGACGGGCGCTGTTCACCACCCCCAACAGCTTCGCCTACCGGCTGGCACTGCATGCCGCCGATGCCGGGATCGAGGTGCAACGCATCGTCGACAGTCGGCTCAGCACCACCTCGCGCTTCGTCGATTTCGCCAAGGCCACCGGCATTACACTCGCCTCGGCTCTGGCCCCCAGCCATGCCGAGCCGCTCGAGCGCAACAAGCCGGGGCTGCGGGTCGGCTTCGCTGTCGCCATCGACGAGATCTCCCAGGATTCGACCGCAATCGAGACGGACCAGTTGGTCGCCGCGGGCGCCTGGCAGCCCGAGATTTTCCTGTGGCTGCGCGCTGGTGGCCCGGCCGCGTGGGATGCGGCCAATGGCTGGCTCGGTCCGCGCGGCACCCTGGCGGCAGTGGCGCTGGCCGGCTCAGCCGCCGGCTATCATACGACCGCCGCCGCGCTCAGCAGCGGCAAGGCGGCAGTGCTCAGGTTCCTCGGCAAGGACGCTCCGCCGGTGGTCGACAATATCATCGAGGAGGCCTTCGAGACTGCGGACGCCCGCAACCCGGTGGCGCCGTTCCGTCCGGCGGCGCGCGGCGCCACCTATCTCGATCGCGGACAATCGCTGATCACCCGCCGGGCGGCGGCGGCCAGCAAACACGGCGTCTCGGGGCTTGCCACCCGCGCCGTACAGCTCGGGCTCGGCGACATCGCGGCCGCGGTCGATATCGGCGCCATGGCGGCCCGCGATGCCGGTTCGGTCGCGGCAGAACGTTGCGCGCTCTCGGGGGAAGTCAGCGACACTGGCTGGCGCGTGCCCAACCGTCCCGCGTCCGAGGAAGAGGTGCCGACGCCGCCGGCCTACCTCACCGGCCGTTTCGGCGATAAGCCGCAGATCTGGGCCCTGACCGCCGCCGATGCCCGCTCGTTCGAGGCCGGCTGCCTGATCTTCGAGAATTCGGGGCAGCACGACCCGCTCCAGGCCATTGGCATCACCTACGCCCCGCACCGCCCCGGCGCCAATGGCGGCATCGCGCTGATGGGCAAGGTGCCGGAAGCCACGGAGACGGAACTCTACGTGCGGGATGCGGGGACGGCGGTGGCAGCGCGGCTGGTCGAGCGGTTGAAGCTGCGGTCCTGATGTCGGCGAAAGCGGCCGCCTTCAGCCCGCACGCTTTTCGGCGGTTTCCCGCGCGCGGCGCAGCACGTCGGCGTAATCAGGGTTGAAGCGCAGTTCGGCCATCTTGATCGCCGCATCGAGCCGGGCACCGGTCACTCGGTCGCCCGGGTTCTGGCGGAACAGTTCGAGGTTGCGCTGCACGTGCATTTCCAGCGCTTGCCCGACCTGCGTCCAGGTCTGATCGAACATGGCGTTGAGCGCCAGCGAGTCGCGACAATCGCGGATGGTCGCCAGGACATAGCAGCCGTTGAGCGCCGCCAGCACCTGGTCGCTGTCGAGCCGGTCGGTGCCGGAATGGCGGCGCAATGCCAGGTTGACGTTGGGCGACACGTCGCGGAGCTTGGGTTCGACCAGTTCCGACACCGTCTTGGTCAGCGCCGCGACCGCCGTCGACCAGCGGGTCAGGCGGCCGAGCTCCACATAGCCGGTTATCGCCCGCATCAGCCGGTGAAACCGGTCGATGGCGCGGCAGGTGAGATCGATGTCGGCGAAGGCTCCATGCTGGTCGAGTGCCGGAATCTGCGCCTGGGCATGCGACAGTATCGCCTCGATCAGCGGCGCGAAGCCGGCGCGCTGCAGCGACGCCTCGGTGGCGGACCCGGCGAGGCGAATCGCCGACGCCATCAGGCGGCCGGGATGGCTCACCTGCCCCATTGCCGCCTGGAACAGCAGCGCCGAAACGGCGTGGTCATTGAGCGGCATCGACTGCAGCGCAACGCCGAGCGCCGTCTCGTCCGTCATGCCGTTCGCGGCTCGGCCAAAGGCCTGGGCCTTGTCGAGCAGGCTTCGGCATTTGAGCGCATTGAGCACCACACCGACGCGGCGATGGGCCTCCTCGCCGCCCATCTGCAGCTGGATGCGGCGCTCCGCATCCGGCGTCGCCACCGCCGCGATGGCCGCACGGGCCCGCTGCAGCAACTCGGGCATCAACAGATCGAGCGCCTGGCGCGCGGCAGGATCCTCGTCGCTGGCGTTGGCGTCGATCAGGTCGGGCGCCAGGTCACGCACCATCCAGGTCCAGACACCGCGGGCATGCGCCTCGGCAACACCGCCGTCGAAATCGAATCCGGCCGAACCGGGAACGACGACGGCATCGATCAGCCCAAAGAACGGCCGTACGCCGCGCTGCGAGCGCGCCGATCCAGACGACGAAAGACGAGTGGCAGTATCGGGCATGAAAACCGGCGGGCGTCAGGGTCCGAGAATAGTCCTCGAACCTAGCGCGCGACGGTAAACAAAGACTATCCGCAGCCGCCGGTCGGCGATCACATCGCAGTCAGATGACGCCGGTTTAGACAGCCGGCGAAGGCGTCAGCCGGCGACGCTCCAGGTGTTGTCGGCCTCGCGACAGGCGGTGCCCTTGCGAGCGTGCGGCGCGCCGGCGATGGTCACGGTGTGGGTGAAATCGCGGCAGTTGGTATTGTTGACGGTCACATAAGGCCCAACCGTCACCGAACCGCTGACCCCCTTGTCGCCGACCCAGGTGCGCGGTGCACCGGGGCGGCCGAAGGTCAGGGCGTTGAACTGGGCGCTTGCCGCTTCCGACTTGTCCTTGGCCGAGAGCTGGCCAAGCACCGAAGCGTCGAGGAACGCGCTCACATCGTTCATCGAGCTGGTGCTGGCGGACTGGATGGCGCCGGGCGCCGGCAGCGAAGCCGGAGTGATGGTCGGCTGCGTCGCCAGGGTCGAGTTCGGCTGTGGCAGCGTCGGCCCGAGGGCGACGTCTGAGGTCGAGGGACCCATGCTGCAACCGGCGAGCAGGAGCATGGCAAAGAGGGGAACGGCGCGGACGATCTGCTGCATGTCGGTCTCGAGGGGGTGGCCGAGGCCCTTATTCCTTACGTATTGAGGCAAAAGTGCGGAAACCCGCAACCTTTGCGGCTGGAAGCCGCAATTCGGCCAGGAGGCCCCCCAGCACTGAGCGTTTCAATTGCAGGGAGCCGCCGTAGACGTCAACCAGTTCCTTGACGATATCCAAGCCCAGCCCGGAACCGGGGGTCTTCTCGTCCAGCCTGACACCGCGACGCAACACTTTGGTCGCTTCCTCCTCGGTCAGGCCGGGCCCGTCGTCGTCGATTTTGATCAGGAGGTTCGCTGCGGCGCCAGTGCGCTCTGCCACCACCGTGACGCCGATCGAGGACTTCGCCCATTTGCAGGCATTGTCGAGCAGGTTGCCGGCCATTTCCTCGAGGTCGCCTTCATCGCCGCGGAACCAGGGCAGCGAGGCGTCCGGACGGACCATGGCGATGGTCACCTGCGGGTTGAGCTTCTGCATCACCCGGGTCAGCCGCAGCATGACATGGGTGGCGTCGGCCTTCTTGCCGACCACGGTCGAGCGCGCCGCCAGCCGGGCCCGGTCGAGATAGGTCGTCACCAGCTGGCTCATCTTCTCGGTTTCGGTGGCCACCACCTTGGCGAGACTGTTCTTCTTGTCGGCGCTGGCCTCGTTGCGCAGCACGGCGATCGGGGTCTTCAGCCCATGCGCCAGGTTGCCCACCTGGTTGCGGGCGCGCTCGACGATCTGTGCGTTGGAGCGCAACAGCTCATTGATCTCCTCGGAGAGCGGCGCCAGTTCGGCCGGGTAGGCACCGGTCAGCGAAGCTGCATCGCCCTCACGCACCTGCTCCACTTCGCGCCTCAGCCGATTGATCGGCCGCAGCGCCAGCCGCGCGACGATGGTCGACATCACCGCCAGCATGATCGCCACGGCACCAAGCACGATCAACGTCTGACCGCGGAACTCGTCCACCAGCGACAGGATCTCGTCGAGCGAGCCGGTGACCATGATGTGCAGCGGCATGCCGTTCACCGTGACGGCGCGCTCGATCACCCGGATCTTGATATTGAACGGGTCGGTCAGCACGGCCGACTTGGAGTTGGTGGCGTCGAACGCGCCCGGCAGCGGCCCCAGCACCATGCCGACATAGGAGTTGGAGAAGTTGAGCAGCTCGCCCTTGTCGTCGCGGATCGCCCAGTACCAGCCCGAGCCGGTGCGGTCGAAGCGCGGATCGGCCACCTTGATCTGGTCCGATTTGGGGGTGTCGGAGAGCAGACTCAGGTCGGTCAGCGTCTCGACGTGAAACTCCAGCGTCTCGACCAGGCTGTTGTCGAGCGCGCGCGAGTAGAGCTCGGTCAGCAGGAACGCCGTCGCCACCAGCGCGACGATCAGCCAGCCGGCCGACAACAGGAACAACGAGGCCGCGATC
>JAEUMC010000735.1 GCA_016793415.1 Devosia sp.
ACGTTGGGGCGGCTCTCGAAGATCACGCCGATGACCCCGAGCGGGGTGGAGACGCGGCGGATGGTCATGCCGTTGGGCCGGGTCCATTCCGCCAGCACGCGGCCCACGGGATCGGGCAGGTCGGCAATGGTGCGCAGCCCCTCGATCATGGCGTCGATGCGCTTGTCGGTGAGCTGCAGCCGGTCGAGGAAGGCCTTGGAAATCCCCTTGCCCTCAGCGGCGCGCATGTCGAGCGCGTTGGCCGAGAGGATGTCGTCGCGGCGATCGTCCATGGCGTCGGCGGCGGCGTGCAGCGCCTTCACCTTGCTCTCGGTTGAGGCGAAGGCCAGCACCGCGGCGGCGGCGCGGGCGCGCCGGCCGAGTGCGAGCATGACGGGGGAGAGGTCGACAGCTTCTACAGCGCTCATCAGACTTTGGCCTCCAGGCCCATCAGCACCACCATGTTGTCGCGGTGGATGAGTTCGGACCGCGTGCCGAAGCCGAGCAGCTCGGCGACACGAGCCGAGTTCTTGCCCTTCACCAGGTCCGCCTGCTCACGGCCGAGGCCGGCGAGACCACGGGCGATCTCGCGTCCATCGGGTCCGAGAATGGCCACCGCGTCGCCGCGGCCGAACTCGCCGGTGACGCGGGTGACGCCGATCGGCAAGAGGCTCTTGCCGTCGAGCAGGGCGCGGGCGGCGCCGGCATCGACGTGGATGGCGCCGAGTAGCTCGAGATGGCCCATGATCCAGCGTTTTCGCGCTTGCGCCCGGGACTCGGCCGGAGCGAACAGGGTGTGACGCGCACCTTCCGTCAGGGCGCGGAGCGGGTGGTTTTCGGTGCCCTTGGCGATGATCATCGCCGTGCCGGCCTGCGTCGCGATCTTGCCGGCCTCGACCTTGGTGGTCATGCCGCCGCGGCTCAGGTGGCTGGCGGCGCCGCCGGCCATGGCGTCGATCTCGGGGGTGATGGCGGCGACGAACGGCAGGTGTTCGGCGTTCGGATCCTTGCTCGGCGGCGCGGTGTAGAGCCCGTCGACATCGGAGAGCAGGATCAGGCAGTCGGCCTCGATCATGGTGGCGACGCGGGCCGAGAGTCGATCATTGTCGCCGTAGCGGATCTCGGCGGTGGCGACGGAATCGTTCTCGTTGATGATCGGGATGGCGCCCAGCCCCAGCAGAGTCGAAATGGTGGTGCGGGCGTTGAGGAAGTAGCGCCGTTCCTCGGTGATGTTCGGCGTCAAGAGGATCTGCCCGGTGACGATCTGGTGCTCGGCGAGCGCCGCTGCCCAGGCCTGGCTGAGGGCGATCTGCCCGGCGCTGGCAGCGGCCTGGCTCTGCTCGAGCGGCAGGTTGCGGGCATCGAGGTTGAGCAGCCGCCGGCCGAGCGCAATGGCGCCCGAAGAGACGATCACCAGCGAGACGCCCTGCGCCTTGAGCGCCGCGAGGTCGGCGGCGAGCGACGCCAGCCACTCGGCACGGAGCTTGCCGGTTTTGCCGTCGACGAGGAGCGCCGAACCGATCTTGATGGTGATGCGCCGATAGGGCGCGAGCGCATTGGTCATCACGGCACCCAGGTGGGCTCGGCTTTGCGGCGTTCGAGTTCTTCGCGCTCGGCCTTGTCGGCGTCCATCTGGGCGATGATGCGGTAGAGCACCTTGTCGACGCCTTCGCCGGTGACGCCCGAGCAGGTGAAGACCTCGGCCTTGCTGGCGCGCTTCAGCACCTTCACCTTCTCCTTGACCTCATCGGGATCGATCGCATCGATCTTGTTGAGGACGACGATCTCGGGCTTTTCCGCCAGCTCTTCGGCATAGGCGGCGAGCTCGCCGCGAATGGTCTTGTAGGCGGTCTTCACGTCTTCCTGCGTGCCATCGATCAGGTGCACCAGGATGGCGCAGCGCTCGACGTGACCGAGGAAGCGGTCGCCCAGGCCCTGGCCCTCGTGTGCGCCCTCGATCAGGCCGGGAATATCGGCCAGCACCAGGTCGCGCTCGCCGATGGAAACGACGCCCAGGTTGGGATGAAGCGTGGTGAAGGGATAGTCGGCGATCTTCGGCTTGGCGGCCGAGACGGCGGCGAGGAAGGTGGATTTGCCGGCATTGGGCAGGCCGACAAGGCCGGCATCGGCGATCAGCTTCAGCCGCAGCCAAATCCATTTCTCGGTGCCGAGCTGGCCGGGGTTGGCGCGACGCGGCGCCTGGTTGGCGCTGGTCTTGAAATGGGCGTTGCCGAAGCCGCCATTGCCGCCTTCGAGCAGGGTCAGCTCCTGGCCGACCTCGGTGAAATCGGCAATCAGCGTTTCGCCGTCATCCTCGAACACCTGGGTGCCCACCGGCACCTTGAGGATCACATCCTCGCCCTTGGCGCCATGCCGGTCCTTGCCCATGCCATGGGTGCCGGTGGCGGCCTTGAAGTGCTGCTGGAAGCGATAGTCGATCAGGGTGTTGAGGCCATCGACGCAGCGGATGATCACATCGCCGCCGCGCCCGCCATTGCCGCCGTTCGGGCCGCCGAACTCGACGAACTTTTCGCGCAGGAACGACACCGCGCCGGCACCGCCATTGCCGGAGCGCACGAAGACCTTGGCTTGGTCGAGGAATTTCATCTCAAACTCTCTTGGGTGGCCTGTCGGTGGGCCATCCAGGCGGCGTGTGTCAGTTCGGTGTCGATATGGCGCACCTCCTCGCCGCGCGCAAGGCAAAGGCGCGATGAGGTGCCGATCTCGACGAATCCGACCTTCTTCTGGATGGCGAGCGAGGCCTTGTTGAAGTGGAAGACGCCGGAGGCGAGGCTGGGCGCGGAGGTGGTCTCGAAATACCAGTCGAGGCTGGCGCGCACGGCTTCGCTCATCAGCCCGCGGTTCCAGAACGGCTGGGCCAGCCAGTAGCCGATCACCGTGCCTTCGATGTCGCGGTGGAAGCCGACATTGCCGATCACCCCCTCGCCATCGAGGTCGATCATGAAGCCGGTTTCGCCGGCCGGCGTATCCGGGCGCCAGGTGCGGAGCCACGCCTTGGCATCGGCCAACCGGTAGGGGTAGGGCACGCGGCTCAGATTGCCGGCGACGGCGAAATTGTCGAGAAAGCGGGCGATGCGCGAGGCATCGCCGAGGACCGGCTGGCGGAGGGTGAGGCGCGGCGTGCGGAGCGTTACGTCCATTCAGTTGGTCCTCGTTCGCTGTCGGGCCGCCTCGTAGTCGGCGCGGATCAGCGTGGTCTCGACATGCTCGATGTCGCGGTTCTGCGAGCGGACGAAGCGCATACTGGTCGCTCCGGCGTCGATGAAGCCGAGCTTTTTCTGCACACCAAGCGACGCCATGTTGCCGACATGCGCGCCCGAATGCACCAGATCGTGCGGCAGCACCGAAAAGTGCCAGTCGAGCAGCGCCGCACTGGCTTCGGTCATGATGCCCTGCCCATGGTAGCGGCGGTTCAGCCAGTAGCCCAGCTCCTTGGCGATGCCGACGGCGCCGATCATGCCCGAGCCGGGCAGCTCGATGGCGAAGTGCGCTTCACCCGGCATGGCCGGCTGCTGTATGCCGATCCAGGCCCGCGCGTCCTGTTCGGAATAGGGGAACGGCACGACGGTCAGGTAGCGGGTGACCTCGTAGTCGCTCAGCGCCGAGACGATGGCGGGTGCGTCCGTTTCGCGCAACGGGCGCAGCACGAGGCGTTCGCTGTGCAGTTCTAGCTCCACTTCGGCTGCTCCAGCTCGTAGAACACGACGGGTTTGCCCATATTGGTGCCGGTGGGACCCGGGCCCTCGCCCATGTGGATGAAGCCGGCCTTGGTGAGGACGTTGCGCGAGCCGTCGTTGCTCACCAGCGCCCGGGCCTTGAGGCGCGGGAACAGCCGGGTGGCGAAAGCGGCTTCGATCAGACCCTTCACCGCTTCGCTCATGATGCCGCGGCCCCAATAGGGTTCGCCAAGCCAATAGCCGAGTTCCGGCGGTTGACCTTCGTGGAAGGTGAAGCCGACCACGCCGACGAACTGATCATCGAGCGTGATGGCATAAGGGCGTTCGTCGGGGCGCTGGGCAATGATCTCGACGAAGCCGATGCCGTCGGCGCGGGTGTAGGGGTGCGGCAGGCGCGACAGCTTTTCGGCGATCGCCTTGTTGTCGGCGAGTTTCACCAGGTCGGGGACGTCGCCGCGGATCGGAGCGCGCAGCACCAGCCGCGCCGTCTCGATCCGGTGCGGCAGGGCATCGCGCTGGCGGCGGGCCGCGAGCTTCGCGGTGGCTTCGGCCAGTGCCCTGGCCTGGGCGGCGGGCCCCATCAGCTGGGTCCGCCGCCGCGGCACGAAGTCGTCGTCGTCGTCGAGCGTTGCCATCACGCAATCCTCCGCGTCGGATCGACCGAGGTCATCCGGTTCTCGGTCCACACGATCACCTCGCCATCGCGCAGCGCGCGATAGCGCAGCCCGCGGCTGCACAGGTGCCGCACGGCGCGTTCGGCTGCCGGGCTTTCGGGGTGGGGCGAGCGATAGTGCGGCACGATCGCGTGGTCGATCAGCCCGAGGCCATCCCAGATGGTCTCGCGGTCGTAACCGGCGGGCGCCTCGTCGGGGTCATCCATCAGGTGAATGCCCTCGAGGCTGGGCGCCGCCACCACGGCGCCGGCCGAGAAACCGCCATAGACGATCTCGTCATTGTCGAGCATGTCGACAATCACGTCATCGAAACCCGACTGCTTCATGGCGCGGCGCAGCACGAAGGCATTGCCGCCCAGACGAGGTCGAACCCGCTCAGCCGCGCCCGCAGCCCCTCGGGATCGCCGAAATACTGACGGAGGTCGAGCGGGGTGGCGGCGATGCCGAGCGAGCCCAGCTCCGAGACCGGGTCATAGGCCTCGTTGCGATAGAGTTCGCGTGCCGCCGGAGAGATATTGTCGAGTGCGTTCTCGATGACGGCGGCGCGACCGCCTCCACCGAGCAGGGTCAGGAGCGAACCGGCGCGGTCGCCGATCCGGTAGGAGCTCAGATACAGTCTCATTTTCAGCCGCCCTCACGACGAAAAAGACAAAGGGGAACCGGATTCCCGGCTCCCCTTCACTTTTCGTCACACGGTCGACTGCCTAGTCGCCTTGCCGGGGAGCTGGTCTCCGGCAGGGGTTGCTAGGCCACACCGGGTTATTCTGCTGCTTCTGCTGCCGGGAGTACCGACACGTAGACTTTGGAGTTGGCGCGGGTTTTGAACGCCACGGTGCCGGGAATAAGGGCGTAAATGGTATGGTCGATGCCCATACCGACGCCGGTGCCCGGGTGCCACTTGGTGCCGCGTTGACGGATGATGATGTTGCCGCCGATCACAGCTTCGCCGCCGAACTTCTTGACGCCAAGACGTCGGCCAGCCGTATCGCGACCATTGCGGGAGGAACCGCCTGCCTTCTTATGTGCCATCGGTTACTCTCCTTATTCCTTGTCAGCCTTGGGGGCGGCCTTCTTGGCCGCCGGCTTCTTTTCAGCAGCGGGCTTTTCGGCCTTGGGCGCGGCTTCCTTCTTGGGAGCGGCGGCCTTCTTGGCCGGAGCCTTGGTCTCGGTCGCCTCGGCAGCCGGAGCCGCCTTCTTGGCCGGGGCCTTCTTGGCGACGGGCTTGGCCGCAGCCTTCGGGGCCTCGGTCACGCTGGCCGAAGCCGCAGCGGCGGCGGCGCGCTTTTCGGCGCGGGCCTTGGCAATCTCGTCGACCTTGGTGGTCGGCTTGGCGCCGCCCACGAGAATCTCGGTGATGCGCACGGTCGACAGACGCTGACGATGGCCGTTGCGGCGATCGTAGTGCTGGCGGCGCTCCTTCTTCAGGATGATGATGGTGCGCTCTTTCTCGGTGGCGATGAACTGGCCAGCAACGAGCGCGCCTTCCACGAGGGGGGCGCCAACGGTGACCGCATCGCCTTCGCCAACCATCAGGACCTGGTCGAAGGTGACCACGTCGCCCGGCTGAGCGTCGATCTTCTCGATCTTCACCACATCATTGGCGGCAACCTTGTACTGCTTGCCGCCGGTCTTGATCACTGCAAACGTCATTGTCGTCCCGGGGAGCTCCCGGACCTCTTCGTTATCGCGCCCTGTGGCGCCGCAGGCGATGCCTGATCCTGCGGGCTTCGAGATAGGCTGCCGAACACAAGGTTCGGCGGCGGCCTCGGACAGCGGTTGAACAAACCAAAAAATGCGCGCAGCAGACGCCGCACGCAATTCGAGCGGCCTTATCGTGGGAAACGCCACGGGAGTCAAGGCCGGACGTCCCCGGCGCCTGCAGCTAGTTCGGCCGCACCGCAATCAGCTTCGAACGTATCTCGGCGGCGCTTGCCGCCTCGGCGCCGAGAACCCGCGGTTTATGCTCGGCCTGCCAGTGTGCAAGCGACCAGTCGGGCCCGCTATTGGGGACGGCGATCGCCGGCAGATAGGCGTCGGCTTCGAACAGATCCTCCTCGACCAGCGCGGCCAGTGGGGCGCGCCGGTATTCTTCGCCCTCGAAGGCATCGAGCAGATCGCGCTCGAACGGGCTCAAGTCGAGCAGCAGCAGCCCCTCGGCCGCCGTGCCGGGGGCGCGGATCAGCGCCGGATAGATGCGACCAGGATAGGGCACGGCGCGAAACCCCGGCGCGCGGGCGGCATGCTGGCCGCCGGCGCGCAGCGGACGGCCGAGCACCGCGGCCAGCAGATCGGGGTCGCGCAGGGTGCCGTAAACAAAGAGCGGAAGAGTCATGCTCGGAGTGGCCAAAGAGTGTTGCAGCCTCGATCATGCTATGCCATAAGCCCGCCCGTCTCGACCAGCCGCGGCAACGCGTGTTCGACCTCGCGGAGAGGTGGCAGAGTGGTCGATTGCACCGCACTCGAAATGCGGCATGGGGGCAACTCCATCGGGGGTTCAAATCCCTCCCTCTCCGCCACTCTACATTCCTAACATGTTGTCTTTGTTGCGATATTATGATCGCAGTTCAGCGTCACCCCACATTGCGCCCCTCGTGGTGAGCTGGATGTGGTGGGACGAAGCTGGACTTCGATCATGCGTGGCGGAGGATCGACCTTGGATGCTCTTGGATGCCGCCGGACTTTCGATTTTGAAGCGCGCGACGTCTCGATGACGGTCGGTAAAGGGTTGAGGCAGGCGCTGTGCTTGCTTAACTCGGGACATGGATATGACCAACATGATCGTCAGCCCCGCTGAGATCTTTAAGCTGTTCGCGGAGGCGTACGCCACCTTGGAGCCGCTCGTTCCTATAGCTACGACGCAAAGACCGCTTTGCCGATGATCGTCGAAGACATTTGCCGCGGCCGAAAGGTAGAGGCTTTTCGGCATGGGCCGAACCCCTTCAGCAGGAAGGCCGAGCGGCTGCAAGGGCAGCTTTGTTCGATGCAGTTTCTGGGCTTTTTGCGGACGCTGCGCAGCATGATGAGAGAGCAGCGAGTCTTTCATCTCACCCCAACCCGCGCGGCCGAGTTGCTGTACAACTTCGACTTCGCGGAAGAGAGCTTCACGCAACCGTTTATGCGCCTCAAGCTGAGGAGCGATGCGTGCTACTACCTCGTCTCGACCTCGGAATATGAACAGAGGTTTGGCGTCAGGTTGCGGCTAAGTCTCGGGAATGCGAACGACGCTACCGATTGGACACTGAGCCCCACGGCTGGAATGACTTGAGCGGTAGAGGCAACCGGTCCAGCAAGCTGTGGTCAGTCTGAGGACAGTCAGAAATCACTGGGAGCGTAACCGAATGGCTGCTAGCCAAGCCGCCATTCGGTCTACGTCATGGCTAACCGAGCAAGATGGGACGCGCCGGGATCAATTGCGGCTGATGAAGTCTGCAATCATCCGTTCGGTTACGTCGCCGGAATAGCAAATTGGTGAACGTCCTCCAGGCTTGCTGTAGGCGCTGTTGCCACCGCATCGACGCCCGTTGCGCATAGTATTGTAAGGGCAGGGACAGGCGCCCGAGTAGGACCGCAGGCTCGCCTTGATAATGGCATCCACCACCTGGTCGCGGGCGTATGCAGGACGGGCGGCAGATGGGGCTTCCGATGGCACATCAGCCATAAGTTCGACGGGCGCCGACGGCAGTTCCGCCGACAAGTAATCGCCGTGCATCCATCCCGTGGAACCATCTGCTAAGACAACGCCGTACCACTCTCCGGATCGAAGGCGGGTAACCACGGCCGTTCCGCGGGTCAGTTTCCCCAGCAGAATGCCTCCCGTCGAAGGCGACGCTCGCACGTTGAGTGTATCTACTTTCACATAGGCGGTCTTCGGCGCAAAGGTCTGCGCTTGAACTTCGATCTCTGCGGGAGGTGCTGAAAGCCTTGGTGTTGAGGCGTCCCGTTCCGTCTTGAGCGACGTTTGCTTGGAAGTGGCAGTGGAAGCGTCGTGGTTGTTGCTGAACAGGCCCGCGGC
>JAEUMC010000743.1 GCA_016793415.1 Devosia sp.
GCTGGGCAGGGACAGCGTCTGCGGCGCCCCCCTCCCACCAGCCTATCGGCTGGTTCCCCCTCCCCCGCAAGCGGGAGAGGGCTCCCGACGGCCCGTTCGGTGATGGGAGGAGCGAGCGGAGCCACCCGCCGCCCTACCTGACGATCAGCGTACCCGCGCCATGCGCAGTGAACAGCTCGACCAGCACCACGTGCGGGGTCTTGCCGTTGAGGATCACGACGCCCTCGACGCCGTTGTCGAGCGCTTCGAGGCAGGTTTCGACCTTCGGAATCATGCCGCCGTTGATGGTGCCGTCGGCGATCAGCGCCCGCGCGTCGCGCGCCGACAGCTCGGGGATCAGCTTCTTGTTGGCGTCGAGCACGCCATCGACGTCGGTAAGGAACAACAGGCGCTTGGCGCCGAGCGAGCCGGCAATGGCGCCGGCGAAGGTATCGGCATTGATATTGTAGGTCTGGCCGTCGCGGCCCGGCGCCACCGGCGCGATCACCGGGATCATCTCCGAGCGCGCCAACAGGTCGAGCAGCGTGCGGTCGACTTCGGCCGGTTCGCCCACGAAGCCGAGGTCAAGCACCCGCTCGATGTTCGAGCCGGGATCCTTGACGGTCTTGCTGGCCTTCCTCGCGAAGACCATGTTGCCGTCCTTGCCGCACAGGCCGATGGCCCATTCGCCTTCGGCATTGATCAGCGCCACGATCTCCTTGTTGATCGAGCCGGCCAGCACCATCTCGACGACTTCCATCGTCCGCTTGTCGGTGACGCGCAGTCCGCCCTCAAACTTGGATTCGATGCCGAGGATCTACAGCATCGAGGCGATCTGCGGCCCGCCGCCATGCACGACGATCGGGTTGACCTTGGATTGCTTCAACAGCGCAATGTCGCGCGCAAAGGCCTGGCCCAGCGCCACGTCGCCCATGGCGTGCCCGCCATACTTCACGACAACCGTCTTGCCCTCGTACCGCTGCATATAGGGCAGCGCCTGCGACAGGACGGCGGCGTCGCGGGAAAAGCTCTCGATGTCAGGCATGGCGCGCTGTGTATCCATTGTGTCCCGTCCTATAGCGCATTCCATTGGAGTCGAAAGCGCTTTTGAGCCCCTGCCGAAACCGATCAGGAAAAGTTGTGGGACTTTTCCGCCCCTGATCCCATGATCGGCCATGCGATCAACAGAACAAACACGAAGATTTCGTGACCGGCAGCGGTGGGGATAGGCATACTCACAGCCTTTGGCTAAGGTCCGCCCATGAGCAGCACCGCGAGCCTCGAGATCGCCGACCTCATCGCCCGTTGTGCCTTGCGGGATCGCGTGGCCTTTCGTGATCTCTACACCCGGACCAGCGCGAAACTTTTCGGCGTCGTCCTGCGTATCCTCAAAGACAGATCGGAAGCCGAAGAGGCGCTGCAGGAGGTGTACGTCAAGATCTGGCAGCGCGCCGACCGCTACGTGGCGGGGGGCTACAGCCCGATCAGCTGGCTGGTGGCGATTGCGCGCAATCACTCGCTGGATGTGCTGAGGGCGCGCAAGCCGGTGAGCGATGATATCGACCTGGTGCTTGATCTCGCCGATGGTGGGCCTGACCCGGAACAGGCCAGCATCGACAGCTCCGAGCGCACGCGCATCGACGGTTGCCTCGATGAACTCGAGAGCGACAAAGCCGACTGTGTGCGGGGGGCCTATCTCGACGGCTTCAGCTACGAGGAACTGGCGACGCGCCACAGCGTGCCGCTGAACACGATGCGAACCTGGCTGCGGCGCAGCCTGTTGAAACTGAGAGAGTGCCTTCAGGCATGAGTACGGAAGGTCACAGCGGCGGCAGGGAGGACGACCAGGTTCTGGTCGCCGAGTACGCGCTCGGCCTCCTGGAAGGCGGCGAACGGGCAGCGCTGGCGCGCCGCATCGCCAACGATCCGGTGCTTGCCTCCGATCTTCGCCTTTGGCGCTCACGCCTCGCCACCCTGGATGGCGAATTCGCCTCCGAGACCCCACCGGCCCAGACGTGGGGCCGGATCGAACGCCGGCTGTTTGGTGAAGCGCGTCCCGCCGAAAAGGTCGGCTGGTGGTCCTCGCTGCCGGTACTGCGCGGCATGGTGGTTGCCGGGCACCTCTTGGCTGCCGTTGCGATCGGCTACATTCTGGTGCAGCCGCCACGCATCGACCCCAACGTTCTGGCCACCCAGCTGGTCGCCGCCATCCAGGCGCAGGAAGGCAGCGGCGTCGAGTTCGTCGCCCTCTACGATCAGGTCACCGGCGAAGTGCGCATCACCTCGCTCAAGGGTACCGCCGTGCCCGACAAGGATTTCGAGCTCTGGTACATCAAGGGTGATCAACCCGCCGTGTCGATGGGCGTGATCCCCGTCGACCAGCGCAAGGAAATTCCGCTCGACGCCGCCGCCAAGGCCGGTATCGCGCCGGGCACCGTACTGGCTGTGACGCTCGAGCAGAAAGGCGGCTCGCCCACCGGCGTAGCTCAGGGTCCGATCGTCGCTGTCGGCACCGTCACCCCGATCTGACGCCGCTCCTTACCATAACGTCGCTGCGGCCCGCTTCACTCGAGCGGGCCGTTTCACTTTAGCCGCTCGAGCCCGGCGCGCGTACGAGCCGGCACCGTGAATAGTTTCGTCAGCCGCCGCGAATAAACCGCACCGGACGAAAATGTGATCCGAAACTGCCGCGTAATGCCTTCCGTATCTCCCGCTGTCCCATCGCAAGAACACTGCGGACACTGCCAAAGGAAGGAACAAAACAATGAAGCTCTCCACTCTTCGCGTACTTGCCGTCTCGGCCATGCTGTCGGTCTCTGCTCTCTCGGGCGTCGCCTTTGCTGAGAACCCGATGGTGGGTGGCGCGCCGATGTCCGAGACCAAGGACATCATCGACAACGCCGTGAACTCGGCCGATCACACCACGCTGGTTGCCGCGGTGAAGGCTGCCGGCCTCGTCGAGACGCTGAAGGGCGCTGGCCCGTTCACCGTGCTGGCTCCGACCAATGAGGCTTTTGCTGCCCTGCCGGCCGGCACGGTCGACAACCTGCTGAAGCCCGAGAACAAGGAGCAACTGGTCAAGATCCTCACCTGCCATGTCATCGCCGCCAAGGCCATGGCCGCCGACATCACCAAGATGGCGATGGATGATGGCGGCACCCATGAGGTGACCACTGTCGGCGGCTGCAAGCTGTGGCTGAAGGCCGATGGCGGCAAGGTGACGATCACCGACGAAGCCGGTGGCGTCGCCAATGTCACCATCGCCGATGTGGTGCAGTCGAACGGCGTGATCCACGTCATCGACAAGGTGCTGCTGCCCAAGATGTAACCTTCGCAGTCCGCGCTGCGAATATCACATCGTGAACCGCTTCGTGTCCCGCGGGCTTGCCTCGTGGGACACGCGCATTTGAGATGCACCCACCGGCAGGGCGGATAAACTGCCGACAACTGCTGAAAGGCCATATCCCATGCAAGTTGATCGTCGGACCTTCCTTCTCGGCGGCACTGCCATTGGCGTCCTTGGTGTAGCGGCGCTGATGCTCC
>JAEUMC010000759.1 GCA_016793415.1 Devosia sp.
TCAGCGCGCCGCGGAAATCGCGATAGGCCTCGAGGATGGTGTGCTCGCGGTCGACCTGGTTCTTGGTCTCCTTGGAGACGTCGAGATAGATGTTGCGGATCTTGTCGAAGCGCGACGCGATATCGCCGCGGCTGACCTTCATCCAGACATTGGAGACGCGCTCCATCAGGTCGAGCTTGCCGTCGTCCAGTTGGTCGACCATGCCCTTGGCATCGTCGCGGATCGAATTGAAGCCGTTGGTGATGTCTTCGTAGCGCTCGCCGACGTTCATCGCCGCGACCTGGCTGCGCACCACCTCGTTGAAGGCGCTCGCCTGGGTCAGCGTGCGGCCGATCAGGATCACCTTGTTCTCGTCGAGGTCGGTGATCTCGTTCAGGAGACCGGTGATCGGCTGCTCGCCGGCCTGCTCGGGCCAAATGCCGAGCTGCTTGATCGCCCCCATCGCCTTGTCGAGATACTGCAGTGGCTTTTCCATCACTTCAGTGGCCATTTGGATGCGTTTCCCTCTATCGGTCACCTTGGGGTGACATGATTCACGTTCTCGGCGTCAGTTGCCAATGTTGCTTATATCGGCCGCGCCTGTTTTGCGCGATATGGTGCTTAAAAGCCTCACGAAAAGAGCATCGCGACAAGTTTCCGGCAGCCGTTGCGGCGCTGCCGCGGTTGTTCATCCGCGGCTCGCGCACTAGCTTGGTTTCCATCGGCACAATGGCGAGGATTTGACGGCATGGAATTCGGCGGCAGGTACCTCGTTTCGGCGCCGCGGCAGCGGGTCTGGCAGGCGCTCAACGACACCCAGGTGCTCAAAGCCATCATTCCCGGCTGCCGCCGCATCGACTGGACCGGCGAGTCCACGCTCGAGCTGGAGATCGAAGTCAACCTCGGCCTGATGCAGCCGGTGTTCTCCGGCGATCTCGAGTTGCGCAACGTCGTGCCGGCCGCGAGCTACACCCTTGCCGGCAGGGGGCGCGGCGGATTGCTCGGCAAGGCCGAAGCTGCCGCCGATATCGTGCTTTCCGATGCCGGTGAGCACACCCGGCTGGTGTTCACCGCCAATGGCGGCGCCGACGGCGGCATCATGAAGCTCGGCAAATCGCTGATCGGCAATTCCGCCCAGAAGCTCATCGACGGCTTCTTCGAGCGCTTCGGCGAAGCCATGGGCGTCGAGGTGAAGCCGATCGCTGGGTGACCGGCACCGGCACGTCGCAGCAGTGATGCCGAGCTCAGGGTAGGGGGTGGCAAGCTCCCGTCCCCGCCGCCATAAACCTTCTCCGCACGAATTTTGCCCACTTGGTCAAAATTTGCGCAGCTCCCTCTTGCAGAGCGCCGGTTTGCAGGATTGTATTCCTCCCAACGCGCCGGGCTGTCAGGGCGGCATGTGCCGTTGCCGGACGCGATACAGGGAGACTGATCCATGAACTATTTTACGAAGCGCATTTCTGCGCTCGCGGCTGGCGTGGCGCTGTCGGTGCTCGCCGCTGGTGCTGCTTTCGCCGATCCGGCCGTCATCTACGACCTGGGCGGCAAGTTCGACAAATCCTTCAACGAGGCGGCCTATAACGGCGCCGAGGCCTGGAAGAAGGAAACCGGTGGCAGCTTCACCGATCTCGAGCTGCAGAACGACGCGCAGCGCGAGCAGGCGCTCCGCCGCTTCGCCTCGCAGGGCGCCAACCCGATCGTGATGGCCGGCTTCTCCTGGGGCACCGCGCTCGGCACTGTCGCCGCTGAGTTCCCCGACACCCATTTCGTGGTGATCGACGCCGTCGTCGATGCTCCGAACGTCCAGTCGATCATCTTCGACGAGCACACCGGCTCGTTCCTCGTCGGCGCCATTGCGGCGCTGAAGTCGCAGACCGGCACCGTGGGCTTCGTGGGCGGCATGGACGTGCCGATCATTCACAAGTTCTATTGCGGCTATGCCCAGGGCGCCAAGGCCGCCAAGGCCGACGTCAAGGTCATCGAGAACTATACCGGCACCACTCCGGCCGCCTGGAACGATCCGGTCACCGCCGGTGAGCTGACCAAGGCACAGTTCGATGCGGGCGCCGACGTGGTCTTCGCCGCCGCCGGCGGCTCGGGCCTCGGCGTGCTGCAGGCAGCCGCCGACGCGGGCAAGTTCTCGATCGGCGTCGACAGCAA
>JAEUMC010000300.1 GCA_016793415.1 Devosia sp.
CAACATGCACCGGATGTGCCGTGTTCCCCACTGATGTCTCAGCCGACCGTCTCAATGTGACAAACCCCAATCGAGAAAAGGAACCTCCCCGGCCGCAGACAGGGTGCCGGGGAGGGTTTCCCAGGGAGCACCCGGCTCAGGGAGGGCCGGGCGTGGGAGGACGTCTTGCGAAGCTCGGCCTAGAGCTTCGACACCGTGTTGGCTTCGCCGACGATGGCGATCACCGCCGCCTTGTAGGCCGCCATGGCGTCAGCCGGGCTGGCCTCGCCCGAGACGACGCTTTCGGTCATGCGCTGGATCTCGGCCGAGACCTTGTTGTAGTTCGGGTCGTTCGGGCGTGCGGTGGTCAGCGGCAACAGGCTCTCCTGCGTCTTCTGCAGGTAGACATTGTTCGGCGTCGCCACGTCATCGCGGATGCGGCGGGCTTCACGGAAGCCCTGGAAGGCGGTCAGCGACTCCTGGCTGTTCATGTAGCTCAGCAGCGCCCAGGCCTCGGCCGGATTCTTGGTGGCAGGGTTGAGCACGAAGCCCGTGCCGCCCGAAACCGTCACATAGTCCTGCCCGCGATAGCCCTTGCCCGGCTCCTGCGCCGGCATCGAGGCCCAGGTGACTTCAGCATCGCGGTTCTCGAGCCCGAATTCGGCGCCCGGCGCCATCACCGAGTTGAAGAACCAGTCGCCTTCGACGAGCAGCGCAGTCTTGCCGTCGCGGAAGTTGGTGAAGGTGCGGTTGCGACCATCGCCGAGCAACTGCGCCCGCTGGTCGCCCAGTTGCTCATCCACATAGATGGTCTTGTAGAGGTTGAGGGTATCGAGGATGCCCTGGCTCGAAACGATGTACTTGCCGTTCTCGTCGACGACGCTTTCGCCCGTCCCGAGGATCGCCATGTAGTAGCCCTGCATGGTGGTAGCTTCGCCCATGTTCACGCCGGCATTGAGCTGCAGCGGGAACGAATCCGGGTTCGCCTTCTTGATGGCGCGTGCGGCGTCGAGCAGCTCGGCCCAGGACTTCGGCTGGAAGGTGTCGGGATCGAGCCCGGCCGACTTCAAGAGTTCCTTGCGCACGAAAATGGCGCGCACGTCCGTGCCGAGCGCCAGGCCATAGGCCTTGCCGCCATAGCTCATCAGTGACTTGGCGCCGTCCGAGATATGGCTCCAGCCTTCCCAGTCGTTGACGGCGGCGCCCGCCACTTCATCGAGCGGCTTCAGCAGCCCGCCTTCGACGAACGAGGGGATCAGGAAGCCGTCGAACGCCGCGACGTCGGCGCCGGCGCCGGTCGAGAAATCGAGAGCCAACTGCTGGGTCATCTGCTCGTCCTTGCCGCCGAACTCGTTCAGCGACACGGTGACGTCCTTGCCCTCGGCCTTCATCTTCTCGGTGAACCCGGGGATCACGCTTTCCTTGATCCAGGTCGCGGTTTCACTGTTCACGCCGCCGACGACGCAGCGGCAGATCACCGTCAGGTCCACGGCGAAGGCCGGGGTAATCATCGTAGTGGCAGTAGCAAGCCCCAGATACAGGGCGCGCAGGCGATTGCTCATCGCGAAATTCCTCCCTTGTGGCGCCGCTTTTTGGGGCGCCGAATTGGCGATAGCGGCGGTCTATCCTCCCCGCCGCAGCTCACGATCTCAGAATGAACACGCTTTCATTCATCGTCAAGCCGTAGAATGCCTGTTGCGAATGACAGCGTGATGGACGTCTGTGTGGAATGTTTGTTCCATTTCAGTGGGCGGCGGTCATTCTTCTGTAACATCAGTGGGTTAGCGTGTTTGCTCGCCGGATCGGCTTGACAGCACGCGAAACCAAACGGCAGAACAGTTTTGCACACGATTTCAATCTAGGGCAGCAAGGCAGACCTTTTGAGCGATCCGGCCACCCGCAATCGCAGTCGCGCCACCGCCGATATGGTGGCTCGCACCGCCAACGTGTCACGCGTCGCGGTGAGCCGTGCCTTCAACCCGCACGCTTCGATCAAGCCGGAGAAGCGCGACCTGATTTTGAAGGTGGCGCAGGAGCTGAACTACACACCCGACATGGCCGCCCGCTCGATGGTCACCGGCCGCTCGCATCTCGTCGGCATCATCGTCCCCGATGTCTCCGGCCCGTGGGAAAGCCAGGAGCTCGATGCCATGACCACGGCACTGCAGGCCGAGGGCTTCGCAACGCTGCTGTTCCGCACCCGCGACGACCTGTCGATGGATGAAACCCTGCTGACCTACATGAAGGGCTTCAATCCGGATTCGGTCATCGCCTATGCCGAGAACGTGCGGCCGACGACGCTCGCCCGCGTGCTCGATCGGGCGGTTCCGATCTATGTCGGCTACCCGGACGAGGAAGCAGCGGAGGCCGAGGCCGCGCCGCTGTTCGATCGCCTCGACGTGCTGCAGCGCGAGGGCATCGAGCAGGCGGTGGCGCTGATGCAGGGTTATGGCGCCCGCCGCTTCGCCTTTCTCGCCGGCAAGACCAACTCGTTGGCGACCCAGTCGCGCGAGCGTATGGTCGGCAAGATTCTCGCCGAGCGCGGCCTGCCGCCGCCCATCCGCATCCAGGGCGACTACATGTACGATACCGCCTATCGCGAGACGCTGAACCAGTTCCGGCTCGGCGAGCCAGTCGACGCCATCTTTGCCGCCAACGATGTCGGCGCGTTCGGCGCCATCGATGCGCTCCGCACCGAGCTCGGCCTGCGCGTGCCGCAGGACGTCAAGGTCGTCGGCTTCGACGACATCCACCAGTCGCACTGGAAGAGCTACAACCTCACCACGGTGAAGCTCGACCTTGCCGAACGCACCCAGGCGCTGCTGCGCCTGATCCTTCGCCGCCTCAAGAATCCCACCTCACCCTCGCTCACCGAAACCGTGTCGACCCGGCTGGTCGTCCGCGGCACCGTGGGCTGACCTCGTGTGTCGAAATTCAGGTCAGGCCAAGTCGGAAATGATGGACTTCGAGAGCCGGAACGGAGCGTACGTTTGGGTACGTGAGTCCCGGAAGCGCACAAGGCCGCCATTTGCAGGCCGGCATCACCTGAATATCGATACACGAGATCCCCAGTGACCAAAAAGATCCACCTGGTCTTCAAGACCCACCTCGACATCGGCTTCACCGACCACGCGCAGAAGGTCCGCGCCCAGTATCACGAGCGCTTCATTCCGCAGGCGATCGACACCGGCGAGCACTTCTTCGCCGAGAACCCGGCCAATCCGAAGTTCATCTGGACCACCGGCGCCTGGCTGATCTGGGATCACCTCAACTCGCAATCGCCCGAGCGGGTGCGGCGCCTTGAGCGCGCCATCGATCGCGGCCTGATCCGTTGGCACGCGCTGCCGTTCACCACGCATTCCGAGCTGATGTCACCGGCGGTATTCCGCGCCGGGCTCAGCTACAGCCAGGAACTCGACCGGCGCTTCGGTAAACAGACGATCGCCTCGAAGATGACCGACGTGCCGGGCCATACCATCGGCATCGTGCCGCTTCTGGCCGAGGCCGGAGTGAAGTTCCTGCATCTGGGCGTCAACTCCGCCTCGCCGCCGCCGGACGTTCCCGACGTGTTCCGCTGGCGCGCCCCGGACGGCTCCGAGATCGTCGTGCTGTATCAGAAGTCCTATGGCGAGACGTCGTTTCCCGAGGGCTTTGACGAGGGCCTCGGCTTCGCCCACACCAACGACAACATGGGCCCGCAAAGCGTGCCGCAGACCGCTGACGCCTGGCGCGAGCTGGAACGGCATAATCCAGGAACAGAGATCGTCGCCTCGACACTCGATGCCTATGGCGAGATCCTCTGGGCGCGGCGCGAACAGTTCCCGGTGGTCGATATCGAGCTCGGCGACAACTGGATTCACGGCGCCGGCACCGACCCCGACAAGATCAAGCGCTTCCTGCACCTGCAGCGCCTCTATGACGGATTCGCCGAAGACACGCTCACCCCCAGCCGTCTGGCCTTCGGGCGCGGCCTCACCATGGTCGCCGAGCATACCTGGGGCGTCGACATCAAGTCGTACCTGCGCGACGACCAGGCCTGGGATCGCCCGGCCTTCGAAGCGGCTCGGGCCGCCGACTACCGCTTCCAGTATTCAGAGGCCTCGTGGGCGGAGCAGCGCGCCTATCTCGACGCCGCTGTCGCCGAACTCGAGCCCTCCGACCGCACCCTTGCCGAAGCGGCCGAGGATCCGGCGATCGAAGGGACCGGCTGGTTCGTCGAAACCGACCCCAATAGCGGTGATGTGATCCTGATCCGCTCGCCGGCCGGGGGCGAGCTGCGCGGCGAGAACGGCAGCCTGCTCGGCTACCGCTACGAAAGCTATGACGCCTCAGATGTCGCCGCTCACATGGACACCTACCTGACGCATCGCGCCGAGTGGGCCATCCTCGACCACATCAAGCCCGGCCTCGACCGCGCCGCCTCGGCGCGTTCCCGGAACTTCAGCCCCAAGCTTATCGACGGCGCCGCAACGCTCGACGCGGCAGCCCATGCCTCGCTCGGCGCCCCGGCACGCGTCGCCTATCGCTTCCGCGCGCTCGACAGCCGTCACCTCGAGATCACCGTCGAGTTGCTCGACAAGCCGGCCAACCGCATGCCCGAAGCGAGCTTTGTCAGCTTCACGCCGGCGGGCCCGCACGATTGGCAGTTCCTCAAGATGGGGCAGTGGCTGCCGGCCAATCGGATCGCGCCCAAGGGCGGTGGTCAGCTCCAGGCCGTCGCCGCCGTCCGCGCGTCCGGGGTCGAGCTCCGTCCGCTCGACACCCCGCTGGTCGCGCCGGCGGCGACGAAGTTCATGCCGTTCAACCCTAATCCGCCGGATTTCTCGGCAGGTCTGCGCTTCAACCTCCACAACAACAAGTGGGGCACCAACTTCCCGATGTGGTGGGGCGCAGAGCGCTTCGAAGCGCGGTTCGTGCTGGAGCTTTAGCCCAGCACGGAAGCCGCGATCACGCCGGCAAAGCCGACCAGCGCCACCGAGGCGACCTTGCGCATCACTCCGGTGTGCCGGTCGCCAGCTGCTGCCCCGATCGCCCGTCCCACCAGGATCCACGCGAACCCGACCAGCGGCACCAGGAGCGCGAAGCCGAGCACGTACCACCCCAGTTGCGCGGAGCTGGTCGGGATGATGCTGAGCGAGAAGATCAACGCCTTGGGGTTGAGCAGCGTGGTGACGAACACCGACTGCATGCCGATGCTCGTCTGGCGCTGCGTCAGGCCCGCGTTGTGCCGCCACAGCTTGATGGCAGTCCAGATCAGATAGGCGACGACCGCCGCCTTGAGCGC
>JAEUMC010000901.1 GCA_016793415.1 Devosia sp.
GAGTACTTCCCGAAGTTCATCAAACACGGCATCAAGATCGGGTTGCTGAATCCCGAACTGGCCAGCTATGACCTGCACAAACTCGGTGAAGCGCTGGATCACACGCGTGACCTGAAATTCGGCTTCCTCGGACTGCAGACGCTCTACGACCGCTACTTCCTGATTGACCGCCAGAGCAACGCGGCAGGCGGCGAGCGCCGCTTCGAGCTGCCGCAGGCGTTCTTCATGCGTGTCGCGATGGGCCTGGCACTGAACGAGGCCGACCGCGAAGCCCGCGCCATCGAGTTCTATCAACTGTTGTCGAGCTTTGACTTCATGTCGAGCACGCCGACGCTGTTCAACTCCGCCACGCATCGCTCGCAACTATCGTCCTGCTACCTCACCACCGTTGCCGACGATCTCGACGGCATCTACGAGGCGATCAAGGAAAACGCCCTGCTCTCCAAGTTCGCCGGCGGGCTCGGCAACGACTGGACCCGCGTGCGCGGCCTCGGCGCGCATATCAAGGGCACCAACGGCGAAAGCCAGGGCGTGGTCCCCTTCCTGAAAGTCGCCAACGACACCGCCATCGCGGTGAACCAGGGCGGCAAGCGCAAGGGCGCGGTCTGCGCCTATCTTGAGACATGGCACGTCGATATCGAGGAATTCCTCGATCTGCGCAAGAACACCGGCGACGATCGCCGCCGCACCCACGACATGAACACCGCCAACTGGGTGCCGGACCTGTTCATGGAGCGCGTCGAGGCCGGCGCCGAGTGGACCCTGTTCTCGCCCGACGAGACGCCGGACCTGCACGATCTCTACGGTCCGGCGTTCAAGACGGCTTATGAGGCTTACGAGCAGAAGGCGGCCGCCGGCGGCATCAAGGTTTTCAAGACCGTCCGGGCGCTGGAGCTATGGCGCAAGATGTTGACCATGCTGTTCGAGACCGGCCACCCCTGGGTGACCTTCAAGGACCCCTGCAACATCCGCTCGCCGCAGCAGCATGTCGGGGTGGTGCACTCGTCCAACCTCTGCACCGAGATCACGCTCAATACCTCCAAGGACGAGGTGGCGGTGTGCAATCTCGGCTCGATTAACCTCTTGGCGCATATAGGCGAAACCGGCCTCGACCTCGAGCGGCTGAAGCGCACCGTCGATGTCGCCATGCGCATGCTCGACAATGTCGTCGACATCAACTTCTACACCATCCCGGAAGCCCGCCGTTCCAACCTGAAGCATCGGCCGGTGGGCCTCGGCCTGATGGGCTTTGCCGATGCGCTGCAGGCCCAGAGCATCGCCTATGGCTCGGATGCGGCGGTGGAATTCGCGGACAGCTCGATGGAAGCGATCAGCTACTTCGCCATCACCGCCTCCACCGATCTCGCCGAAGAGCGCGGCGCCTATGCGTCGTTTCAGGGCTCGCTGTGGTCGAAGGGGGTGCTGCCGATCGACAGCCTCGAACTGCTGGCCGCGACCCGCAGCGAGATCCACATCGACCGCACCCAGCGGCTCGACTGGGAAACGCTCAGGCAGCGAGTCAGGACGGTGGGGATGCGCAACTCCAACACCATGGCGATTGCCCCTACCGCCACCATCTCCAACATCTGCGGCGTCAGCCAGTCGATCGAGCCGGGCTACCAGAACCTCTATGTCAAATCGAACATGTCGGGCGATTTCACCGTGGTGAACGCGCTGCTGGTGCGCGACCTCAAGGCCCGCGGGTTGTGGGACGAGGTGATGATCTCCGACCTCAAATATTTCGACGGCTCGGTCGGCCAGATCGATCGGGTGCCCGATGACCTCAAGGCCATCTACGCCACCGCCTTCGAACTCGACGCCAATTGGCTGATCGCCGCCGCCTCGCGCCGGCAGAAATGGATCGACCAGGCGCAGTCGCTCAACCTCTACCTCGCCAATCCCTCCGGCAAGGCGCTGGACCAGCTTTATCGCAGCGCCTGGAAGGCGGGCCTGAAGACCACCTATTACCTGCGTTCGCGCTCGGCGACGCATGTCGAGAAATCGACGCTCAAAGGCACCGACGGCAAGCTCAACGCCGTGGCGGTGACGCCGGTGGCTCCAGTGGTTGAGGCGGCACCAGCGCCGCGGAAGCTGGCGCTGGAAATGGCGGTACTCGACGGCCCGGCGTGCCTGATCGACGACCCTGACTGCGAAGCCTGCCAGTAACGAGATCAGTCACAGGCGCTCGACAGGCAGTCACCGCGGGCGGGCTTCCCTCCCCCTTGAGGGGAGGGATTGAGGGAGGGGGTGGTGCAGTCAGCACCGAGCGTCCCTCACCACCCCCACCCCCCGCCCCTCCCCTCAAGGGGGAGGGGAGCGCCCACGCGACCATCCCCGGTCCCCGACGGTCCCACCCACACAGGAATTCCACCATGTCCCTCGACTGGTCGTCAGACCACCCCACCCCTGCCCCAGTGGCTCCCATCTCCGAGGCCCGCATCGATCGCGCCGGCGGCCGCGTCTCGGTCGACGACAAGGCAATGATCAACTGCCGCGCCGACGTGAACCAGTTGCTGCCGCTCAAGTACAAATGGGCGTGGGACAAATACCTCGCCGGCTGCAACAACCACTGGATGCCGACCGAAGTGTCGATGCAGGCCGACATCGCGCTGTGGAAATCGAGGGACGGCCTGACCGAGGACGAACGCCATACGCTGAAGCGCAATCTCGGCTTCTTCGCCGCCTCGGAAAGCCTCGTCGCCAACAATATCGTGCTCGCCATCTACCGGCACCTGACCAACCCGGAATGCCGGCAATACCTGTTGCGCCAAGCCTTCGAGGAGGCGGTGCATACCCACACCTTCCAGTACATCGTCGAGTCGCTCGGGCTCGATGAAGGCGAGTTGTTCAACATGTATCGCGAGGTGCCCTCGATCACCGACAAGGCGGCCTGGGCGCTGGACTTCACCCAGCATCTCGACGACCCCGATTTCACCACCGGCACGCCCGAGACCGACCGGGCGTTCGTGCGCGACCTGATCGCCTTCTACGTGATCTTCGAGGGCATGTGGTTCTACACCGGCTTCGCCCAGATTCTGTCGCTCGGCCGGCGGAACAAGATGGTCGGCATCGCCGAGCAGTACCAGTACATCCTGCGCGACGAGAGCATTCATCTCAACTTCGGCATCGACGTGATCAACCAGATCAAGGCGGAGAACCCGCATGTCTGGACGCCGGAGTTCCAGGCCGAGGTGCGGGAGATGATCAAGAAGGCCGCCGAACTGGAGGCCGCCTATGGCCGCGACACCATGCCGAGGGGCTTTCTCGGGCTCAATGCGGCGCTCTGCGAGCAATACATGCACTTCATCGCCAACCGCCGCTGCGCCCAACTCGGCCTTCACGAGGTGTTCGGCGAAACCGAAAATCCCTTCCCCTGGATGAGCGAAGCAATGGACCTCAAAAAGGAGAAGAACTTCTTCGAAACCCGCGTCATCGAGTACCAGAACGGCGGCGCGCTGAGCTGGGACTGACACCGTCGAGGCCGCCTGCGCATCGGCGCGGGCGGCCATCCCCAACCACCGCGACGTCGGAACCGCTCTAGCCGCGCGGCTTCTCGATGGGTAGCGAGAGGCTGAATGTCGAGCCGCCGGGGCCGCTCGCCGCGAGGATCAGGTCGCCACCGTGCTGCCGTGCGATCTCTCGCGAAATATGGAGGCCCAGGCCGGAGCCGTTCGGCGGCTGGCCGGCCACGCGATAGTATTTGAGAAAGATCCGCTCGCGGTCTTCGGCAGGTATGCCGGCGCCCTGGTCGATGACGCTTACCTGGGCAATGCCTGGCTCGCTCGACAGCCGGACCGTCACCGGGCTGCTCGCATCCGAGTATTTCAGGGCGTTCTGGATCAGGTTCAGCACCGCAATCTCCAGCAGGCTCCGATCCCCCTTTACGGGCGTCGCCTCGCCATAGGCGAAGCTGACCCGTCCGGCGGCGTCGCTCTCCGCACTCGCCTCGACGGCGCGCAGCACCTCATTGAGGTCGAACACCGCCCTGGTGCTGGACGGCGCCTGCCAGGTATCGAGCCGGTCGCCGGCGAAGACATTGTCGATCAGCGTGGCCATGCGCTTGACGGTCCGCTGGATCCTGGCGGCGCGCAGACTGACCTCATTGGCGCCCGCGGCAGGAAACAGCGACAGGTTGTCGGCAGCGGCGGCAACCACGGCCAACGGCGCGCGGAACTCGTGCGAAACCAGCGCGACGAAATTCTGCTGCTGGGTGCGCAACCGGTCGAACGCCATCAGCACAAAGCCGACGTAACAGACGCCGGCCCCCACGGTGACCGCCAGGTAGAGCGAGGCCGCGAAGGCCGGGTTTGGCTCGAGGTTGGCGACGCCGGCGACCAGTACCAAGCTTGCGTAGAGCTCGGCCATGTTGCCGGCGAGGGCGAGCAAGGCCCCGCCAAGCACCACGAGCCCGCCCGGCCGCACGGGATGGCGCAGCACGGTGAGTGCGATCAGGACGACCGAGACGATCTGCACCACGGCAATTGTCAGGCCCTGCACCGGGCCTTGCTGATGAACCGACATCAGCATGACAAGGGCGCTGAGCACGATGATGGCGATGGCGACGCGCCAGGCAGGCGGCTTGCCGTAGAAGACCCGAACGCCCTGCCAGGCCACGCAATAGGCAATGCCGAACAGCCAGCTGCCGAACGATGCCGCCGGTTCGGAGCCGCCGGCAGTGCCGACCGCCAGCACAATTGTGCCCACCCCATGCAGAGCCAGCGAGGACAGCCAATACCTGGTCGCCGCAAAGGATCGATAGGCCCATAGCACGCCGGCAAAGACGACCATCAGAATTGTGGTGTTCAGCAGGGCGACGACACGCAGCGTCTCGAAATCCAGCGTCATGCCGCCGCCTCATCGGCAGGTGCGGCCGGACCGTTGCTCAGTTGCCGGAAACTCGCCCATGCCAGCGGCGCTGCGCCATTGAACAGTACGGAGGATGGGACGGCAGAGGCGAAACGGCGGTGCGGTTTGGGCAGCATGCAAGATCGGTGGTCGGAGAATGTCGGCAGTTTGTCCTCTTAGTCTATCTGGTTGATGACGATGGAGAATACGGCCTTTGGCCCATGAGCGTGAAAACCCGCGCCAATCCCCCGTTTGATCAGCCCGCCCCAGCCGCCATCGAAAGCGACTTGACCAAGAATATGCATCGACATACATATGCATAATGATGCAACAAAGCGTATTCCAGACCCTGGCCGACCCGACGCGGCTTCGTATCGTCGAGGCACTGGCTGGCGGTGAGCAGGCGGTAGGCGACCTGGTTCGTGCCGTCGATATCGATCAGTCCGGCGTGTCGCGACACCTGCGTATACTCGGCGAGGCCGGCTTCGTCGCGATGCGGCCGGACGGGGCGCGGCGGCTCTATTCGCTGCGGCCCGAGCCGTTCCAGGCAATGGACGACTGGGTCGCTACCTATCGCAAGCTCTGGCAGGGCCGGCTCGATCGCTTCGATGCCGCCCTGGCGCGACGGCACGGCGACGGAGAGAGCCGATGATGCATGGCAACGAGCTGGGGGCACAGACCATCAGGTTCGAGCGGGTCTACAAGGCATCGATCGAAGACGTCTGGGCGCTGTGGACCACCAAGCAAGGGCTCGAGGAGTGGTTCGCGCCCGAGGGCATGTCCATGGAAGTGTCCGTCCTCGAACCCCGGGTCGGCGGACAATTCGATCACGTGATGACCGCGGTAGGTGCCGAGCAGGTCGCCTTTCTCGCCAACCTCGACCGGCCGCCCAGGGCATGGGTCAGCGGGCAGTTCATCGAGGTCGAGCCCCACCGGCGCCTGCGCATCCGCTTCGATATCGACTTCGTGCCCGGCGTCGACCCCTACCCCTACGACATGCTGGTCGAACTCCACGCCGAGGCCGGGCGGGTGCGGATGGTCCTGACTGCCGACCGCCACCCGGACGCCGAGTCGACGCGCGGCGCCATTATCGGGCTGACCAGCCAGCTGCAACGGTTCGAACTGGCCGTCGCGGCGCGTACCAAACTGGAGCAACGATGATGCGCCCCCTCCTCTACTCGATCAACGTGACGCTCGATGGCTGCGTCCACCACAACGCCATCCCCGCCGACCCGGCGCTGCAGCAGGAGATGCTGCAGGCCACCCATCGCCACGCCACCGAGAGCATCGCTCGGGCCGACGGCCTGCTGTTCGGCCGTGTCACCTACCAGATGATGGAAGGCGCCTGGCGGCTGGCGACCCGCACCTCATCGCCGCCCGACTGGACGGAGCCGTTTGCCCGCACCATCGATGCGATGCAGAAATACGTGGTTTCGAGCACGCTCGAGCGCGTCGACTGGAACGCCGAGCTGGTGCGCGGAAATCTCGGCGAGGCGGTGCAGAGGCTGAAGCAGCAGCCTGGCAAGGCGCTGCTCACCGGCGGCGTGAAGCTGCCGCTGGCGCTGGCGGAGCTCGACCTGATCGACGAGTACGAATTCGTCGTGCAGCCCAGGATCGCCGGCCACGGCCCTACCCCGTTCGCCGGGCTCTCGCGCTACGTCGAGCTGAAACTCATCGACCGGCGCGAACTCAGCTCAGGCGCCGTGGCGCTGCGCTATGAGCCTAGAAGGTAGCGCACATCCTTGAAGCAGGCATTGGCGTTTGGCGCCCGAACCCGAGCTGGGAGTCCTCCGCGTAGGCTGCGGGGTTGCCTGCTTCGCAACTAGGTGCAGCGAACCAAGGCAGTCGCCCGACCGATTGAACCTGTCGCAGGCCGGTGCGATAAGAGGCGCGGGTGTCTTCGACCCAGAGTCGCAGGCAGGATTGCGTTGGTCGGGCCGCCAACGGGCAAATCCTTTGGAAATCACCCATGGTTTCGAGTCGATCGTCCGCGCACTGCCGCGGCGCCCTGCTGCCCCCTGCCACCCTTCGCGCGCAAGGGGAGTGCTTCCGGTGAGACTTGCCATCCACACCCTGGGGACACGCGGCGACGTGCAGCCATATCTTGCCCTGGCATTGGGCTTGAAAGCCGCCGGGCATGAGGTCTTGCTTGCCGCCCCCTCCCAGTTCGAGGCCTTCATCGGGGCGCGGGGTATCGAGTTCGCCCACCTGCCGGGCGAGTTCCTGGCGTTGATGGAGACGCCTGAAGCCAAGGCCGCCATGTCCGGAAGCGGTGGGTTTACGGCGGGCTTCAAGCTGATCAAGCACTTCAAGCCGATCGGTCGGAAGGAACTGACGCTCGAGTGGGCCGCCGCCCGAGCGTTTCGACCCGAGTTGATCATCTATCACCCAAAGGCCATCGCGGCCCCGCACATCGCCGAGAAGCTTGGTTGTCCGGCCGTCCTGGCATCGCCACTGCCGGGGTTTACGCCGACGCGGGCGTTCGCCAGTCCCCTCGTGCCGTTCCGATCGCTCGGCCCACTGAACCGCCTGACCCACAGCCTCATGGCCGGCAGCGGCGAGGCGATCTTCCGCGGCATGGTTGCGGAATGGCGAGCCTCGGAGCTCGGCTTGCAGCCCAGGCCAACGCGGCGCTTGAAGCCAGTGGCGACACTCTATGGTTACAGTCCGCACGTCTTGCCGGCGCCGATGGACTGGCCCGACAGCGTCGCGGTCACAGGCTACTGGTTCCTCGACGACAGCCAAGACTGGCAACCGGATCCTGCATTGTCGACCTTCCTCGCCAGCGGTGAAGCACCTGTCTATGTCGGCTTCGGCAGCATGCCCGGGCTGGATCCGGAAGGAGTGACCGGAATGATTGTCGAGGCCCTGACCCGCGCCGGCAGGCGTGGCGTGCTGGCGACAGGCGGCGGTGCCATCAACGGGCAACACGCTTCGACAAAGCACGCTCACGTCATTGACGCTGCTCCGCATGACAAGCTGTTTCCCCTCATGTCGGCCTGCATTCATCACGGCGGGGCGGGGACCACGGCAGCCTCTCTGCGAGCCGGGAAGCCCACAGTGATCTGTCCCTTCTTCGGCGATCAACCTTTCTGGGGCAGGCGCATCTCGGACCTCCAGGCAGGACCGCCGCCGATCGACAGGAAGAGACTGTCGGTCGCGACCCTGACCGAGGCCATTTCGCAGGCCACCGGCGACGCTGCCATGCGGCAGCGAGCGGTAGCACTTGGAGCGGCGATCGATGCCGAACGGGGGGTCGATCGGGCAATCGACTTTCTCGAGAGACAACGCCTGTTGGATGCCCCCGGGATCAGCACCTCCACCCCCTGATTCTCGCGAGTACGGTAAACCACCGCGCAATGCTCCGGCATCACGAGCGACCTAAGCTGTCGCTGCTTCGAACCGGGTTTTCGAGACGTCTCCACGGCGACGAACAGCCCCCTCTGCGCAGCTGTTGAGGCAATATCAGAACAGATGTCTTTCGATCACACGCCCCAGAATGCGACTCTTCCACGGCCAATTTCAGCAAAGAATTAGTCACGCTGAATACATTGCTGCAAAGAAAAGTGCAGACGACGTGCAAGAGTTGCTGATCTTTGTAACTTGATTGGCGAATTATGGGTTGACACGAGGGCTCGATCTCCTAGGTTTCCGTCGCATATTTGGAAATGGAGAAGATCGACCTGATGACATTCAGCCGGATAAGCGGGCTGCTCGCAGCCTCGCTGCTTCTGGGAGCAGCGTTCGCGCTGCCTGCACAAGCACAGGACAAGGCGTGCGGTACCGACCGCACCATTGATATCGCCGAGATGACGTGGCCGTCCGCCGCCGCTCTCGCACATATCCACGCGACGATTCTCGAAAAGGGTTACGGCTGCAATGTCGAGATCGTTACCGGCGACACGGTTCCGACCTCATCGTCGATGTTGACGCGAGGCACTCCCGCCATCGCCCCCGAACTCTGGACCAGCACGATCGCTGAGCCTTGGCAGCAAGGCATCGAGGCCGGCAAGGTGGTTCAGCTGGGCGACGCCATTACCGATGGCACGGTTGAGGGTTGGTTCATTCCCCGCTACGTGCAGGAAGCGAACCCCGAGCTGACCACGGCTGAGGCCGTCATCGCCAGACCGGACCTGTTCCCGGACCCGGAGGAAAGTGGTCAGGGACGCCTGTATTCGTGCCCGCCGGGCTGGGCATGTGAGCTTTCGACATCGGCGCTGTTCGAAGCTTACGACATGGACGGCAAGTGGAACCTGTTCTCGCCTGGTTCGGGAGGCGCTCTCGACGCCTCGATCGCGCGGGCATTCCTGCGCGAGGAGCCAATCCTGTTCTACTACTGGGGCCCCACGGCAATCCTCGGCAAGTTCGATGCCGTGCAGCTCGATCTGGGCGAGGCCAAGCCGGATGTCTATGCCTGCAACACCGATGCTGACTGCCCCGAACCGGCGGGCAAGACCGCCTATCCCTCATCCCCGGCCGTGATCGGCGCAGCCAAGTGGGTTGAGAGCGAGGCGCCGGCTGTCGCAGAGTACTTTGGCAAGGTCGGGCTGACCAACGCCCAGATCAGTGAGCTGCTGGTCTATGGCGACGAAAACAAGGCCGACGCCGAGCAGACGGCCGAGAACTTCCTCAAGACCAAACAAGACGTCTGGACGACCTGGGTTTCGGCCGAGGTCGCAGAAAAAGTCCGCGACAGTCTCAGCTAGCGTCTCCTCACTGCGCTAGCCATGCGGCCGGGATACGCTATCCCGGCCGCAAACTGTTTCGTCACGCCTGGCGTCGCGCTTCGCGCTGACCCGGTGCGACCATCTGGGTGCACAAGCCATGTTTCCTGAACTCATCGACACACGACCGCTACGCCGGGGGGTAGATGACGCCCTCGGCTGGGTAGTGACCAACTGGGGTAGCGCCTTTGAAGCCGCGGCCCGGCCGCTGCTGCTGCTGCTCAACGCCATTGAGGCGCTGCTGCTCGCTACCCCCTGGTGGCTGATCATCATCCTGCTTACCGGCATCGCCTGGCTTGCCACAAGGCGCTGGGCGCTCCCGGTGACGGTGCTCGTTTCGCTCTTCTTTCTCGGGATAATGGAACTGTGGCGCGATGCCATGAGTACGACGGCACTCATGCTTGCGGCGACACTGACCGCCATCGTCGTCTCAATTCCGGTCGGTGTCTGGATGTCGCGCTCTGCCCGCGTGCGCCGGTTCTTCACGCCGATCCTCGACTTGATGCAGACGCTGCCGAGCTTCGTCTACCTCATCCCCACGGTGATGATCTTCGGCCCCGGCAAGATTCCGGCGCTGATCGCCACCATCATCTACGCCGCCCCGCCGCTGGTGCGGCTGACCGATCTGGGCCTGCGCTCGGTCGACCCAGCCGTCATGGAGGCAAGTCGCGCTTTCGGT
>JAEUMC010000308.1 GCA_016793415.1 Devosia sp.
AGACCGAGGTTGCGATACATCGCGTAGACCGGGATGACCACCAGCGCCTCGGGCAGCATCTGGGTCATCAGCAACAGCAGGCCGAATGCGCCCTTGCCACGCCATTTGAGGAAGGTCATGGCGAACGAGCCGAGCACGGCCAGCGCCAGCACGATCAGGGTGGTCATTCCCGCCAGCAGCAGCGAGTTCAACAGCCAGCGCGCCACCGGAAAGTTCTCGAACAGCGTGGTGAACGGCAGGAAACTGATCTCCTTGGGGATCAGTGGCGGCGGATACTGCATGCCGTGGCTCAGCGGCTGGATCGAGTTGACGATCATCCAGTAGACCGGGAACAGCACTGCAGCGCAGAAGCCGAGGATGAGGGCGTAGAACGCCACCCCCTTGCCAAGCCGGCGCAGTTTATGGGCCGCAGCAGTCGAGGATACCGTCATGCTCAGCGCCTCCTCGCGCGGTCCTGCCGCTGCTGGGCGTAGACGAACAGCAGGGTGAGGCCGAGCACGATCACGAAGCCCGAGACCCCCAAAGTGGCGCCGTAGGCGAGGTCGAAGAAGCGGAACGCCGTCTGGTAGATGCGCAGCACCAGCGTTTCGGTGATGCCCCCATAGGGGCCGCCGCCGGTGGTCAGCCAGATCAGCGTGAACTGCTTGAACGAGAAGATCGACATCAGCACCGCCATCAGCAGCAGCGTCGGAGTGATCTCGGGGATGGTGATGTGGCGCAGCGCCTGCAGCGGGTTGGCGCCGTCGACTTCGGCCGCCTCGTAGATTTCCCGCGGGATCGCCTGCAGCGCCGCGAGGATGACGAGGAAGGTGAACGGGAAAGCCTTCCAGATCGACAGGGCGATGACGAGCGGCATCGCCAGGTTCGGGTCGGACAGCCAGTTGAGGTTCGCATCGATCCCGGGAAACAGCCGCGCGAAGATGTTGAGCACCCCGAAGGTCGGGTTGCACATCCACAGAAACACCAGGACGGCCGAAATCTCGGGGAAGGCCCAGGGGACGGCGATGGCGCTGCGCGCCAGGTTGCGGCCGCGGAACTTGCGGTTGAGCAGCAGCGCCGCGACCAGCCCGAGCGACACGGCTCCCGCCACCACGAACACCATGTAGGTGAAGGTCACCTGCACGGCGAACCAGAAATCGTCATCCTCGAACAGGCGCTCGTAGTTGCGCAGACCCACCCAGGTGACCTTGTCCACACCGACCACGTTGTTGGAAAAACTGGTGAGGAACTGCTGGGCGATCGGAAACAGGATGAACACGCCGAGATAGGCGACGATCAGAAACACCAGCGTATAGGGCAGGGAGTTGCGGCGGTTCCAGCCGCGCGGTCGCTGCAAGCGTTCTTCCACCGCCTCTGCGGTCGCTGATTGAAACATTGGCTCGATATTCCCGGAATGGCCCCAGACGCCAGACATCGTCGGGGGCGCTCCCGCGGAACGCCCCCGACAAGCTCAGTTCGGCCCGTTACAGGGTAAAGCCTTCGAACAGCCGCTCGGAGGCCTTCTCCAGCTCCTGCTGGGCATCAGCCATGGCGTCCTCGACCGGCCGGTTGGCGACCAGCACTTCGGAGAACTTGTCCATGACGACGTTGCCGAACTCCTGGTTGAAGAAGATGTAGTCGCCCATGATCTCGAGCGGCGTGATCGACTTGCCCGCGAGGTAGCCTTCGGCCCAGAACTGTTTGTCGAGATACTCCTGGCGGATCGCCTCCGGGTAGGGCGGCACCACGTCGAGGCAGCGTTCCATCAGCTCCTGATAGTTCTCGGGCTTGTAGAGCCATTCGACGAACAGCTTGGCGGCGGCCTTCTCGTCATCCGAGGCGTGCGCGTTGACGCAGATCGGATGAATGCGGGTGATCGCCTTGCCGCTCGGGCCGGGCGGCACCACGCTGCGCAGCGATGGGTAGATGTCCGGCCCGGAACTGGACCAGATATTGACCGCGGCGGAGACGATCAGCTGCTGCCCGATGCGGCCATTGGCGTACATCTGGTTGGCGGTCGCCGTGTCGGTGCCCTTCGGCATCGCCTTGTCATACATGGTCTTGAACAGCTTCAACCCTTCGATCACCGGCGCGGTGTTCACCTGGGGTTTGCGTCCCTCAGCCCACACGCCGTCGAACATCACCGCCCATTGCTGCAGGATGAACCAGAAGTCGCCTGGTTCGCTCATCAGGTGCGGCGAGTAGATGCCGAACTGGTCCGGCGACTTGGTGAGGGCGGTCGAGGTCTCGACCCATTCCTCGACCGAGGCCGGCGCGCCGAGCCCGGCCTTTTCGAACATCGCCGAGTTGTAGAGCAGGCCGAACTTCACCGTGACGATGTCGAGCCCGTGCACCTTGCCGTCGATACGCAGGTGATCATGCGCGGCGCTGAGCTTGTCGCCGATGCCGAGCTTGTCGACGATATCCTGCAGGGGCTCGAGATGCCCGCCGCGCAGCAGCCGCACCACCAGGTCGGGGGTGGTATGGAACAGCGCGCCGTTGATCTTGCCGGATTGCGACTGGATCAGCATGTTGTTGGTGAATTCGTTGAACGGCGCGCCGGCTTCCTCGATGAAGACGTCGCTCTGTTCGGCGTGGAATTTGGCCAGGATCGCTCGCCAGGCGTCGCCGCGCCCGGGTTCGTTCCACATCCACGACACCAGCGGGATCTTGATCTTGGCATTCTGGGCGAGCGCCGGCGTCGCCAGGGCCGCCGCGAACCCTGCCGCTGCGGTCCGCTTCAGGAAGTCACGGCGCCCCATGCTCAGCGAGCGCGGGAGTAACAGGCCGTTGCCTGGTCTGTTCATGTTTGTTCCTCCTCATGGAACCCGGCGCGACGGTCACTCGCCGTCCTGCGCGCCAGTTCCGACCATGTTGATACCGGTACCAGACGTCACTGTCCGTTTACCGGCAGCGCTGGCCACCGGCGACAGAAACGATGTGTTCAAGGCTTCCCCTCGTGACGCGGCAGCTCCTCAACTGTCGCGCTCCGGCCGGACGAGCGGAAACAACTCATCCTGCAGCTATGATGCTATTATAATTCTATAATGCTGTCCATGCCGATGCTGTCGCAACAGCGGACTTTCGATGGGTGATCAGGCCAGATCGTTCGGGGCGTCGTAGGTGATCGAGAAGATGTCGGCCGGGTGCCGGGCGATCGAGAACTCGACGTTCTGCTGGTCGGCCGACTGATACAGCATTTCGACCGCCAGGATGGCCGAGCCCTTGGCAACGCCGAGATCCGCGGCGACATCGTCGTCGGCGATCTCTGCCCGCACCGTACAATGCGCCACCGCCATGCGGATGTTGAGCCGGCGCTGCACGGCGCGGAAGATCAGCACGTCGTTGAAGTCCTCCTTCTTCAGCTGCGCGCCGAAGTCAGGCGGGAAGTAGGTGGTGACCTGCGCTTTCTTCTGCTTGCCGACCGAAAGGATGGAGCGCAGGCAATACCCCTGCTCGTCTTTCGAAAGCCCGAAATGCCGCTGCAGCAGGGGCGACACCTCCTTCTTGTACGACTTGATCTTCAGCGAGGCGTCCTTGGTGAAGGCTGCCATGTCGGCAAAGTTCTTGAACGTCCAGCTGAGCGTCACCGGCGGCGCCGCCGAGGTCACCACGGCCGGCTTGGCCGAGCGCTTCCTGATCAGCCCATCAGCCTCGAGATCGCGCAGCGCCTGGCGCACGGTGATGAGGCTTACCCCGAAGCGCTCGGCAATCACCGCCTCCTTGGGCAGTTCGCCGCCGACCGGAAAGGCGCCCGAGACGATCGGCTCTCGCAGGATATCGGCAAGCTGCCGGTAAAGCGGCCCCTGCGCCCGCGCCAGCACGCGCTTGGGCAACAGATCAATCGTCGCGTTCAGGTCGTCCATCTACTCAGCCAGCCCCTTAGGTGTGGCTATGATAATAGCACGAACTATGACTCGCGAACCGCTGCGTTCGCGCCGTCCCCGTCTATGTGGGGCGCTGAGGTGATACCCAGCGCTTGGTGAGCTCAGTGCCTAAGCCAACAACCGCAGCGGCAATTCCAGATACGCCTTGAACCGCGTCAGGAATTCCGTCGCCGCATCCTCGCTCACCTGCGCCGCGTCGAACGACAAGAGGCACTCCCCCGTCGCCGGGCCAGCCGCCAGCACCAGCCGCATGTTGCGCCCGGGCTTCAGCGGCATCATCACTGGCCGGATATCCGAGGCCGTCAGCAGTTTCAGGGACAGCGCTGCCGGTTCCGACGATTGATCGCCACCAGCCTCGATCGCTGCCAGCCGCCGCGCCCGCAACGGCCCGAGCGAACCCTTGCGAATGTCGGCGAATACCAACTGCCCGGACTGTTGTTCCAGTGCCACCGGCGCTCCCGCGAGGCTATGGCTTTGCGGCACGTCGTCCAGCGCACATCCCGCCGCCCGCAGCACCACGTCTTCGAGCGTGAACGGCGTATCGGCATCGGCAAAGCCGGCCAGCAGTTGCAGCAGGGTCGTGAGCTGAATGGTGGTGCCGAGCGCCGATGCCTGCGGTCCGCTCACCGCTGCCGGGGCAGGGCGGCGGGCCACATGGGCCTCGATATCGGCCGCGACGATGCGGCCGTTCGGCCCTGAGCCCGTGAGCACCTCCAGCGTCAGGCCACGCTCACGCGCCAGCCGGCGGGCATAGGGCGAGGCGGCGCGGCGGGGCTGGAGTGCGGTGGCGGCCATCAGCGCTTCAGGTATTCGCGGTTGACGCAGTTGGTGAGCCGGCCCTCGGTGAGGTAGGCGTGGATCACCTCGATCGACTTGAGCCTGAGGTCGATCATCGACGCCGGGCTGTAGAACGCCGCATGCGGGGTGACGATCAGCCGGTCCTTGATCCAAGCCTCGTTGGCGCGCCACGCCTTGATCAGCGGATGGTCGAGATCGCCCGGCTCGTTCGGCAGCACGTCGAGACCGGCGCCCACCACGGTGCCCTTGCGCATCGCCGCTTCCAGCGCCGACACATCGATGATCGGCCCACGCGCCGTATTGACGACGATCAGTCCGGGGTTCGCTGCGGCGAACGCTTCGGCGCCGAGCAGCCCGCGCGTCTCGTTGCTGAGCGGCGCATGCACCGACACCACGTCGGCCCGTGCCATCAACTCGTTGAGCGAATGGACCCGCTCGTAACCGGTCGAGAGGTCGACGCCCGAGAGCAGATGCGGATCGTAGAACACCACCTTCATGTCGAAGGCAGCGGCGCGCCTTGCCGCAGCGAGGCCGATGCGGCCGAGCCCGATGACGCCGAACGTCGCGTTCTTGTGCCGGCGGATCAGCGGCGCCTTCGAAAAATGCCAGCCTTCGAGCCCGTCGACGGCGATTTCGGCCGGATAGGTGTAGGTGCCGCGGGTCAGAGCCAGCATCAGCGCGATCGCATGGTCGGCAACTTCGGTGGTGCCGTAATCCGGCACGTTGCAGGCCGGAATGTTGCGGGCGCCCCAGCCAGCGGTGTCGATATTGTCGAAGCCGACACCCGAGCGCACCGCGATCTTGGCGTTGGGAAACGCCGTCGGCGGCAGCGGCACGTTCAGTGTCGGCGAATGGTTGATCACCGCGTCGACGGTCTTGGCCACTTCGGGGTCGAGCACCGCCGCGACGTCTGCCGTCGAGCGGGCAAGAATGAACTCGACATCCGGGTAATGCTGGCGTTCCAGCTCGGCATCGTCGGCAGCCTGCCAGTTGACGCACAGAATCTTCATCGTTTCCTCCGCTGCCCTCGGCAGTCGCTGATTATTTCCGGATGCCGCCGATGCGGCCGCCCATCGGCACCACTGCGCCAACCGGCTGGTCGATGGCGCTCAGTGTACCCGAAGCCGGCGCTTCGATCTCCACCACGGCCTTGTCGGTCTCGATCTCGGCGACCAC
>JAEUMC010000982.1 GCA_016793415.1 Devosia sp.
GCGGCAAGGTCGCCCGCGCCCCGCTCGCGGTGCAGAAGCTCGGGCTCGAGTGGTTGTTCCGCGTGGCGCAGGAACCGCGCCGGCTCTGGCGCCGCTATTACGAGACCAACACCGCCTATGTCGGGCTGCTCTGGCGCGAACTGCGCGAACGGCGCCGCTCGGCGTAATTCACGGTGTTTTGGGGGAGCGAAGGGCCTTCCGCAGGAAGCGGGAGGCCCTTCTGCTGTCTTGGGAACCGCGAGCCCGATGGCCCCCAAACCCAGGAGGGCACCTAGCCCCCGCCTCAGGCCATCCCCAGCTTCGCCCGAACCTTGCCCGCCAGCACCCGCGTCTCCTCGGGGTGCAGCAGCGACTGCAGCCCCAGGAACACCAGGCCGCCGGCGACCCCGCCCGCTGCCAGCTTGAACAGCGGCCAGCCCTCACCCAGCAAGGCGCTGGCGGTCCAGGCGGCAAGGCCGGTGGCGGTGGCGACGCCGAGCGAGACGGCAAGATCCGCCCAGGGGATCGGCACCGGGGTCAGCCGATGGCTGACCAGCCAGGCGGCGCCCATCCCCACCAGGGTGCCGCCGCATAGCGCCAGCGCCGCGCCGATTTCGGCATAGGCCGGGATCAGCAGCAGCGACAGCGCGATGGTCGCGGCCGAGCCCGGAGCCAGCGCCACCATCTGCAACCACGGCTTCTTGTGGGCGTGAAAGACGTTCTCGAACACGAAGGCGCTGAAATTGGCGAACAGCACGCTGAGCGCGATGATCGGGAACAGCAGCCCAAGGTTCTGGTGGTAGCCTGCCGGCAGCAGCAGCCCACCGATTTCGGTGGAAAGCGCCACCAGCAGCGCCACGATCGGGAAAGTGAGCCGGCCCATCAGCGCCATCTGGTGGCCGAGAAAGCGCCCGGCAGCCGCCGGTCCCTCGGTGTCGAACCGGCTGACCAGTTCCGGAAAGGCGCCCATATTGATGGCATTGGAAATGGTGTCGATCGGCTGGCGGGCCAGCGCATAGACCGCGGCGAACACTGCCACGGCGCCGGCATCGTAATAGACCTTCAGCAGCACCCGCTCGGCACTGTTGAGCCCGAAGCTGACGATGGCGGCGGCGATCAGCGGGATACCCAGGGCAAACAGCTCGCGATGGGTGAAGCGCGACGGCCCGATGACGACACGCCGGCCGGCGAGCCCCAGCGCAATGCCGCCGGCGATCAGCACGCCCAGGCTCGAGGCCAGCGACACCGCGAGGAACGAGTGGTGGACGAGCAGGATCGCCGCGATCGGCAGCACCAGCTGCAGCACCGCACGCAGGAATTCGAGCAGCGAATAGGCCGAGTGGCGCTGCTGCATCTGCAGCAGCGTCAGCGCGAAGCGGCTGAGCGCGCCAACGCTCAGATAGGTGCCCACCGCGATGGCGAACTCCACCCAGCGCTCGGGCGCGATCAGCAGCGAGGCGGCCGCCGAGACCACGAGCCCCAGCAGCGTCGTCACCACCAGCACGCGAGCCGCGAGCCTGACGCTGCCATTGCTGATCTCGCCCTTGCCGCCCAGCCGGAGCAGCGCAATGCGCAGCCAGTTGGTCACGGCGGAATCGGTGAGCTCGCCCACCGTCACCACCAGCGTCAGCAAGCCATACTCGGTCTGGTCGATCAGCCGCGTGGCGATGATCAGCAGCAGCAGCGCCGAAAGGCGCGTCAACAGGATCGCCGGGGCGTAGAACAGGGTCGAGCGCAGCAGCACGGGCAGTTACCTTCCCCGGGGGAGGCGTTGCCTCCGGGATGTCGTTCACCCCTGGGATGCTCTTGCATCCGGAGGGTGTCTTCACCTTCGCTTAACCCTTTGTGCCCTGCCCCGACAGCGCTTTGACTGCTGGTGGTGAATCCGGGCAATTGTATCGAACTGTCGGCCTGGCTGCCGCGCTGCGCCCCCCGCCTGTAAACCTTCCGGCGAGCCTTTCCTTCCCACCGATTTCGCGAGGCGCTATGGCTCGCCCATGCTCAAGCGGATCACCCCCTCCAAAACCCTCGACGTGCTGGTCGCCACCCCCTCGGGCGGCACCGGTCAGGGCGGCATCGACCGGGTCATGGGCGGGCTCAGGGACGAACTGATCCGGCAGGAGCGAGCCGGGCTGAACGTGCGCTTCGGCGCCACGCGCGGCCCCGGCCATATCGCGCTGTCACCCTTCTATCTGGGCGGCTTCCTGCTGCGGATGCTCGGACTGAAGGCGGCCGGCAGGCTCGACGTGGTGCATATCAACCTCGCCAGCCAGGGCAGCACCTTTCGCAAGCTGCAGGTCGCGCGCGTCGCCCGCTGGCTGCGCCTGCCCTATGTGCTGCACCTGCACGGCGGGGACTACCCCAACTTCTGGAAAGACGACGACAGCTCGCTGAGCCGCAACATCCGCCAGATGTTCGCCGGCGCGGCGCGGATTATCGTACTGGGCGAGACCTGGCGCCGCTTCGTCATCAGCCGCGCTCCGGAAGTGGCTGGTTCCATCGTGGTTCTGCCCAACGCCGCGGCCCGACCGAGCCTGCCGCATGTCGGCGGTGGCGAACAGGTGCACATCCTGTTCCTGGGCCGCATCGGCGACATGAAAGGCGTGCCGCAACTGGGCGAGGCGCTCAACCGCATGCAGCACCTGGGCAACTGGCGGGCGACCATTGCCGGCGATGGCCATGTCGAGGCCGCCCGCGCCAAGGCGGCCGAGTACGGCCTCGCCGATCGCGTCAACCTGCCCGGCTGGGTCGATGGCCAGGGGGTGGCCGAACTGATCGCCTCGGCCGATATCCTGGTGCTGCCCTCGTTCACCGAGAACCTGCCGCTGTCGATCATCGAAGCCATGGCCTCGGGGCTTGCGGTGGTGGCGACGCCGGTCGGCGCGGTGCCCGATATCGTCAGGGACGGCGAGACCGGGCTGCTCGTCCCGGTGGGCGATGTCGAGGCCCTCACCCTGGCGCTGACGCGCCTCGTCGAAGATCAGCCGCTGCGCCGGCGGCTGGGCGCCGCGGCCCTGCAGCTGCACCGCGAGCGGCTCGATCTCGCTCCCTATGCCGAAGCCGTGGGCAGCGTGTGGATAGCGGCCGCGCGTTAACACTAAGGTAACCTTTTGGTTCCCAGTTCCGGTGCCCGGGACTACCACGTTCCAACGCGCCGCGAACGGTAGGTCGACGCGTTTGGGAATGCGGCAATGACCTACGACGTCGCCAGCACCGTAACCACAGTTGCCCCGGCCAGAACCGGGGACGCGATGCAGCCGATCGCCGTCGAGCTGGTGGCCGACCAGGCCCACTGGGACAGCCTGGTCGCTGCATGCCCCACCCCGCATCTGCCGCAAGGCTTCGCCTATGGCCAAGGCAAGGCCGCCAAGGGGTGGACCATCCGGCGCGCGCTGCTGCTCGCCGCCGGCCGCCCGGTGGCCATCGCCACGGTGCTCGAACTCCGCCGCTTCGGCCTGCGCCTCCTCAGCCGCATCAATCGCGGCCCGTTGTTCCTCGAGCCGGTGCCGAGCGACGAGACCGTCGTCGCCGTCTACGCGGCGCTGCGCCGGCGCTGGGGCCGGATCATCCCGCTGCTGATCGCCCCGGCCCTGCCGTTCGGCGCGCCCAGCGACACCCTGCTCCGCCGCGCCGGCTATCGCCTGCGGCACCGCCGCTCCTGGCAATCGGGCCGTATCGACCTGACCGTCGGCGAGGACGCGCTGTGGGCCGGGCTCGCCTCCAGTTTCCGCAACCGCGTGCGAAACGCTGAGAAAGCCGGCGCCAGGTTGCGCGTTTCGGGCGATGCCGAGACCTATGAGTGGATGCTCGCCCGTCATGCCGAGAACATGGCCGAGCGTGGCTTTTCCGCCGCCGACGCGCCGCTGCTGCGGGCCCTGCGCCTCGCCGCGCCCGAAGACGTTTCGGTGTTCCAGCTGATCGCCGAGGGCAAGCCGGTAGCCGGCATGTCGGTCGTGCGCTTCGGCACCCATGCCGCATATCACGTCGGCTGGTTCGGCCCCGAAGGCCGCAAGCTCAATGCCGGCAATTTCCTGATGTGGCAGGTGCTGGTCGAGCTCAGCCGGCGCGGCGTCAGGACCTTCGACGTCGGCGGGCTGAAGCCCGGCGATGGCTATACCCGTTTCAAGCAGACGATGAAGCCGGTCGAGTATCAGCTCGCCGGCGAGTGGATGAGCTGGTGAGGGGCCGTGGTTCTGCGATGAGTTGGAAGAATGCGGCGCTGCGCGCCGGTTGGGACATCACCACGAGTTGGATGAATACGGCGCTGCGCGCCGGTTGGGGCATCACCTCGAGTTGGATGCATACGGCGCTGCGCGCCGAGGGGGGAGCGGAATGAGCCTGATGGATGTGGCGCGCGGCGCCTATGTGCGGAGTCCCGAAGTGGTGCGGCGTTCGCTCGCCCCGCTGGTCTCGCTGGTGCCGACCAGGCTGAAGTTCGGCGGCAGCTATCGCAGATGGCGCGAGCGCATTGCGCTGGCCAGCGCCGACCCGGCCTATGCCAGCGCGCAGCATCTTGCCGCCCTCCGCGCCATTGTCGGTCGGGCTCACGCGCTGAGCCCGTTCTATCGCGAACTGATCGAGCGCGCCCTGGGCAGCAGCTTCGACGCCACGCGCTTCGAGCTCGACGACCTCGGGCGCCTGCCGATCCTCCGCAAGGAAGAGCTGCGCACCGCGGGCGAAGCGGCGCTGACCGTGCCGCGCAGCGAGGCCGACCGCGGCGACACCAGTGGCTCGAACGGCGAGCGCCCGTTCACCTTCTACCTCGACAAGGATCGCAGCGCCCGCGAGATGGCCTTCGTCTACGACAACTGGAGCCGCATCGGCTTCGGCGAGAAGACCGGCAAGATCGTGCTGCGCGGCTTCGGGCTCCACCCCAAGGGCACCAGCATTTCGCAGTGGGAGCCGGCCTTGCGCGAGTTGCGCCTGTCGGTCTTCCCGATGACGCATGACGATGTGCGCACCTATCTCGACCTGATCGACAAGCACGAGCTCGAATATCTCTACGGCTATCCCTCGGCGATCGAGCTGATGTGCCGGCACATGTGCCGCATCGGCCGCCTGCCCAGGCGTCCGCTCAAGGGCATCTTGCCGATCTCCGAGCCGCTCTACCCGCACCAGCGCCGCATCATCGCCGAGGTGTTTGGCAATGTGCCGATCGCCAATTTCTACGGGCTGAGCGAAAAAGTGCTGTTCGCCCGGGAAATCAGCAGCGACGGCTTCTACCAGTTCGACCCGCTCTATGGCCTCGCCGAGCTGGTGGACGAAGCGGGCCGACCGATCACCGAGATCGGCCGCGAGGGCCGGCTGATCGGCACCGGTTTCACCGGCAGGAGCATGCCGTTCCTGCGCTACGACACCGAGGACCGCGCGACGCTCGTCGAGCTGCCCACGCCGGGCAACGGGCAGCGCCTCACCGTCGAGCGGCTGACGCCGCGCCGCAAGCCCGATTTCCTGATCTCGTCGGATGGCAACCGCGTCGTCACCATCGACTTCACCCCGGAAAACCCGCGCTATTTCGAGGGCATCGAGGAATACCAGTTCTTCCAGGAACAGCCCGGCGCCTGCACCATCCGCTATATCCCCACCGCCGACGGCAACGAAACCGACGCCCTGCGCGTGGCCAATGGCCTCACCCAGCGCACCCACGGCAAGATCGTGTTCTCGGTACAAGAGGTGGAGCGCCTGGCCGGCGGCCGCGCCGGCAAACGCGCCTTCATCGACCAGCGGCTGGATATCTCGAAATACTGAGGGCGGGCGCCGGACCCAGCAGTCGGCGCCCAACCGCTACAGCCCCAGCGCCCGCAGCAAGCCCCTGTCCGGCTCCGCCGGCCCGACGGGCACGATGACGCTCATGCCGTGCGGGTTGGAATATTCCCAGATCGCCCACGGGATGGCATGGCTTTCCGCCGCCTCGCGCACCGCCGTGAGGTAGCGCAGCCGATCGGCATCGAAGGCGCCCATGCGGCCATCCGGGCTCATCAGGATCACCCCGAATTCGCCCATGAACAGCCGCTCGGGCGCAATGCCGTTCGCCTTGGCCCAGTCCACCGCCTCGCCGAGGCGCGCCGTGACCTGCGCCTCGCCCCAGTCCTCGGCGAAATACTCCTCGATCGCCCCGCCGACCGCGTCGAGGGTGCGCGCCTGTTCCGCCTCGCTGAGCCCCGCCGCCATCATGTGCGCCTTCAGCATTTCAACCGTCAGCTCGGCCGAGCCTGATGTCGCCGGCCATGGCAGCCCCGAGGCGAAATCCCCCGCAACGTCGGAGCGCTGATGGGTGAAGCTGTGCGGCTCGTACATATGGAAGCTGTAGAGGATGTCGGGGTCGTCGAAGTCCGGGCGGAGATCGGTGAGCCCGGTGACGCTGCCGCCGCAGGCGCCGGTGGCGACGATGGTGAGCTCGGCACTGACGGCGCGGATCGCCGCGGCCGTTCGCTTCATGATCTCCTGCCAGTCCTCGCTGCCGCTGGCATCGCACGGGTAATGCGCCGGCTCGTTATAGGGCTCGATCGCCACCTGATCGGCCCCCAGCGGCGCAAGCATACCGGCCACGTCGGCGACCATCGCAATATAGCCGGCGACCGAGGCGGCGCCGGCCGGGGCATTGACCACGTCGGGACCATATTGCGGCACCTGCGACACCGAATGCAGGTTGAACACCACCCTCAGGTCGGCGGCGAGCAGCTTGCGCACCGCGTCCGACAGCACCGCCAGTGCTTCGGCGCGCCGCGCCCCCTGGCTCGCCAGCAGCGGGCCCGGATCGACCGTCAGCCGCACATAGTCGAAGCCGAGTGCCCTCACGTCGGCGAGCGGATCGCTGGTCGGCCAGTCACTGGCCGGGCGGCTCTGCGCCAGCCAGGCCTCGACCGATTGATAGGGCGGCCAGCGATAGCTGCCATCGGCGGCGAGCGGCGACCAGTTGAGCCACTCGTGGATGTTGACCCCGCGTTGCAGCGGCAGGGGCGCTGCCTGCGCCGCCCCGGCCAAGAGCCCCAGCAGCAACACCGTCGCCCGCCACATCGTCGCCATCGCCCCCTCCGTTCCGTCGGCGGCGATGTTAACCGCGCGATGCGATAGCGAGGTTTCACCAGCGCCGAAATCGCCGCCTATGGTGTATCAGACGTCAAACGCTGGGAGCGCCGATGAAGCTCGGCTGGTACATCAACCGACTGCGCAGCATGGAGCCGGCCGAGGTGCTGCACCGCCTCGGCGAAGCCGTGAAGAAGCGCGCCTCGAGGGGCCGGCACGAGGGCTGGGCCCGCTATCCCGCGCCCGCGCGGCTCCCTGCCCTGCCCGGCCTCGATGAACGCATCCTCGCCGCCGATGCGGCGACCCGCGCCGCCATCGCCGCGGCTGCCGCCGGCACGCTCGCCGGCCAGTTCAGCGCCCTGGGGCGCGCCTGGCCCCGGCGCGACGCCGCCAATCTGTTCCCCGAAGCGCTGTGGCAGTTCGATCCGGTGACCGGCGGCACCTGGCCGGGCCCCGAGACCTACGCTCTCGACATCGATTTCCGGCACGACGGCCGCCGCGGCGACATCAAGTATGTCTGGGAAATCAACCGGCTGCAGTTCCTCGTGCCGCTCGCCGCGGAGCTCCTGCTGACCAGGAACCCAGCCGCCGGCGCCGCCATCGAGGCGACCCTCGCCAGCTGGCACGCCGCCAATCCGCCGTTCCGCGGGCCCGGCTGGGCGTCGGGTATCGAGGTGGCGCTGCGCGCCATCAGCCTCATCATCGTGGCGAGCCTCGTCGGCCACGAGCTCGGCCCCGCGGCACAGCGGCAGCTCGGCGAAATCCTCGCCGCCAGCCGCTTCTGGCTGCCG
>JAEUMC010000008.1 GCA_016793415.1 Devosia sp.
ATGCCGATCATGTCGCTGGCGATCCGCTCGGAGACCTTGTCGGCGCGCGAGCTGACGCAGCTCGCCGACGATGTCGTGGTCGACAAGCTGCGCAACATCCCCGGGGTCGGCAGCGCCGACCTCGTCGGTGGCGTGCCGGCACAGCTCGACGTGCTGGTCGATCCCGACCGGCTCGACGGTTTCGGCGTCAGCATGGCCGAAGTGATCTCGGCGATCCGCCAGAACAATCTCGACCTGCCGGCCGGCACCATCACCGAGGGCGCGGTGTCGCGCGCCATCCAGGTGGAAGGCCGGCTGGAGGACGTCGAGGATTTCCGCAACATCATCGTTTCGCGCACCGGCGGCCAGGCGGTGCGGCTGGGCGATGTCGCCACCATCACCCAGGGGCAGGGCGACGAAAAGAGCCTCGCCTTCATCAATGGCGAGCGCGCGCTGGCGATCAACATCATCAAGGTGCAGGGCGCCAACACCGTCGGCGTGGCCAAGGCCGTGCACCAGACGCTCGAAGAGCTCGCCGCACACGACCTGCCCAAGAGCGTCAGCATCGACGTGGTGGCCGACAATGCCGTGCCGGTGGAGCAATCGTTCCACACCGTGCAGAACATGATCGTCGAAGGCGCGGGGCTCGCCGTGCTGATCGTCTTCCTGTTCCTCAACTCGTGGCGCTCGACCGTCATCACCGCGCTGACGCTGCCGATCTCGATCATCGGCACGATGACGGTGCTGTTCGCATTGGGCTTCACGCTCAACATGATGACGCTGATGGCGCTGTCGCTGTCGGTGGGCATCCTGATCGACGATGCCATCGTGGTGCGCGAGAACATCATGCGGCACCTGCATATGGGCAAGAACCACGTGCAGGCGGCGCTCGACGGCACCAACGAGATCGGCCTCGCGGTGCTGGCGACGACGCTGTCGATCGTCGCGGTGTTCCTCCCCGTCGCCTTCATGGAGGGCATCATGGGGCGGTTCTTCCTGCAGTTCGGCGTCACCGTCTCGGTGGCGGTGCTGATCTCGCTGTTCGTCGCCTTCACGCTCGACCCGATGATGTCGTCGGTGTGGCACGACCCGGATTCCGAGCCGGGCGCCAAGCGCGGTCCGCTCGGCCGGGCGGTGGCGAAGTTCGACCAGTTCTTCGAGTGGTGCGCCGGCGGCTATCGGGCACTGCTGCGCTGGTGCCTGAGGCACCGGGTCATGACGCTTGGCACCGCCGTGGTGTTGTTTTTCGCCAGCTTCGCGCTCGTCCCGATGGTGGGCTTCGAGGTGACGCCGGCCACCGACAACAGCGAGTTCCAGGTCGAGGTGGAGACGCCGCAGGGCTCGTCGCTCGAATATACCGGCGAGAAGGTCCGGCAGGTCGAAGCCTTGCTCCGCACCATGCCCGAGGTGAAACGCACCTATGCCACGGTCGCCGGTGGGCAGGGCGTATCGAGTTCCAATGCCGGCACCGTCGTCGTCACCATGGTGCCGCCGGGCGAACGCGATCGGATGCCGCATGAAATGACCGGACCGGTGCGCGATCTGCTCGCCCAGGTGCCCGGGGTGAAGACCATTGTCGGCGTCTCGAGCGGCTTTGGCAGCCTCAGCAAGCCGATCCAGGTCACGGCCTATGGCGACAGTTTTGCGGTACTGGGCGATCTGACCGACCAGCTGGCGGAGAAGCTCGCGGCGATCCCCGGGCTGACGGACGTCGAAACCTCGCTCGATGCGGCGCAGCCGATCGTCGGCATCCGGGTCAACCGGGAGCTCGCCAGCGAAGCCGGCGTCTCGCTGCAGCAGGTGGGTGCCGTCTTGCAGCCGATGCTTTCGGGCGAAGAGGTCAGCGAATGGACCTCGCCGGCCGAGGAGACCTACAAGCTGGTGGTCCGCCTGCCGGAAGGCGAGCGCAACAGCGTCGAGCTCCTCTCCAACCTGCCGATCAGCCGCAATGACAGCTCGGTGATCCGGCTCGGCGACATTGCCGAGATCGCCACCTCGACCGGCCCGGCCGAGATCAACCGCAAGGACCTGTCGCGGCAGGTGACGGTCGATGCGAACACCAGCGGCGCCAATATCGGCGAGCTGATGCCCAAGATCCAGGCGGCGATCGACTCGATCGAAATGCCCGCCGGCTACCGCATGTCGATGGGCGGCGATGCCGAGCAGCTGGGCGAGATCGGCTCGTCGGCCGGCTCGGCGCTGCTGCTGGCGGTGGTGTTCATCTACCTGGTGCTGGCCAGCCAGTTCGGCAGCTTCGTGCAGCCGATCGCCATCATGATGGCGCTGCCGCTGTCGCTGATCGGCGTCTTGGTCGGGCTGCTGATCGGTGGCTCGACGCTCAACATGATTTCGATGATCGGCTTCATAATGCTGATGGGCTTGGTGGTGAAGAACGCCATCCTCCTCGTCGACAACGCCAACCAGCGGGTGCGCGACGGACTCAACCTGTTCGACGCACTGGTCGAAGCCGGCGGCACCCGCTTCCGCCCGATCATCATGACGACGCTCGCCATGGTGTTCGGCATGCTGCCA
>JAEUMC010000047.1 GCA_016793415.1 Devosia sp.
TGTTCGTCGGCGAGCAACCGGGCGACCAGGAGGACCTCGTGGGCAAGCCGTTCGTCGGGCCGGCCGGCAACCTGGTCGATGCGGCAATGGCCGAGGCGGGGATGGAGCGCGAGCGGGCTTATGTCACCAATGCGGTCAAGCACTTCAAGTTCGTGCCGCGCGGCAAGAAGCGACTGCACCAGCGGCCCAATATGGGCGAGGTGAAGGCCTGCAAATTCTGGCTCGACCTCGAACGCGACTTCGTCAAGCCGAAGCTGATCGTGGCGCTGGGCGCCACGGCGGTGGCGAGCCTTGCCGGCAGCAGCACGACGCTGAGCTCAGTACGTGGAAAGGTCACCGAGCTGGCCGACGGAACGCGCATGTTCGCGACGGTGCACCCGTCCTACATGCTGCGCATACCCGACCGGGTGGAGGCGGAGCGGGAGCGGGAGCGCTTCGTCAACGATCTGCGGGAGGTCGGCCGGTTGCTGGAGTGATCAGGTCAGCCGGGCGAAAGCGGACCGAATATGTAGAGCTCGCCGTTGTGTACCGGGCGGGTGGTGAGCAACGGCCGGAGGCGCGCCAGCGGCGCCACGGCGGCAGCTACTTCGTCGCTCGGCTGCATGGCGAGGTAGATGATCCGGGCCGAAGCTGGGACAGCGGCTATCGAACCGGGGTCGATGGCCGACATGAAACAGGCCCCAAGCTGCGGCGCATAGTAATCGAGTACCGACCGATCCCAGGGGTATGACATCGCCAGGCAATCGTCCGGCTGCGAGATCGCGCGCAGTTCGGCGATTGTCGGGCGCCAATCCTGGCGCGGCTTCGCATCGGCGAAGAGCAGGGTCGCGACCGCGACAACGAGGGCCACCGCAGAGGCCAGCACGACCTGCCGCGACGTCCGGGCAGGCATCAGCAGGGCCAGCGCGAACAGCACCAGGAACCCGGGCAGCGAGCCGATGAGGTAACGATCGAAAAACACCGGCTCGACCAGCACCGAAGCGATGATGCCGAGGATACTGGGCACGAGGGTCCAGGACAGCAGCAGCGGCAGCGCTCCGGCCGCCGGACCCGGTCCGTTGCGGCGACGCAGGAAGATCAGGAACGGGATCGCCAGTACCAGGAGGATGTACAGGGCGCTGGTGACTTTGCGCCATTGCAGCAGGATGTAGGCAGGGGTCGGCTCGCCGATCCAGAACCCTTGGTCGGCGATGCTTTTTGCGCGGCCGATGAGGATCAACCCCCAGGGGACGAAGCTCAGCACCACCAGCAACTCGGCGAGGACCAGCTGCAGCAGCGAGCGCCAGTCGCGGCGCTGCACAATTGTCCAGAGCGCGCCGAAACCGATGCCAACCCAGGTGAGCGCACCATAGGGGTGTGCATAGACCAGCGGTATGCCGCTCAGGCCGAGGAGCAGGGCGCGCGCGGCGCGGGGCCGATCGAGGAAATGCACCACTGCCCAGGCATGCGCAGTGGCGGTGCAGGCGAGGAGCGCATACATGCGCGCCTCCTGCGAATACCAGACGTGGTAGCCCGACAGCGTCAGCAGGGCTGCTGCGATCAGCCCGACGCCGCGCCCGCCGATGCGGGTGCCCAGGCCATAGAGCAGCGCCACGTTGAGTACGCCCAGAACGGCAGAGGGGAGGCGCAGGACCCATTCGGCGCCGCCGAAGAGCTGCACCGAGATCCAGGCGAGGAGGTTGTAGAGGGGCGGATAGTTGTCGGTCGCGGTGCGTGCGATCACGTCGGCAAGCGAGCCGTTGACCTGCAGCCAGGTTGCCGCTTCGTCGCGCCACAGGCTCTGTTCGCCCAGACCCGGAAAGCGGAGCAGGACGGCGACGACGAGGATGACCACCAGCAACGCCCTCGAGACCGAGGCGGGCGGTTCGTAGCGAGCCAGGTTCACCGTAACTCCCCTGGGGAAATGGTCGGGCCACGTCGACGAAACAATCCCTGCGCCATGGCGCAGGGATATGGCCGTTGCATGGTCAGCATTCCGGCCTGGCGGTCTGACTTGGTGTGATCGTTCCGATGGAGCGATCACATCGGTTGAGGGCCGAAGGTCAGTCCTTGGCGCGTTCGACGTAGCTGCCGTCGGCAGTCATCACCACGACCTTGGTGCCGACGCCG
>JAEUMC010000165.1 GCA_016793415.1 Devosia sp.
CGCAGCGTCAGTGCATCCCAGCGGCCGCGACCGGGAAAATAGTTGGCGCCGGTGCCGGCATTCACCTTCAGCACGCAGTCGTCGGTGAGCACTCCCGCCGGCAGGTCGTCCAGCCCGGCGCCCTGCCAGACGATGTCGGCAGTGGCGAGATCCGGGGCGCGCCGAAGCGCCCAGTCGCGGGCGGCAGGCTTGTCACAGAAGGTGACGAAGAGCGGGTTGTGGTCGAACAGCTTGCGCCACTGCATCAGCGCATCGTGACCGCGCGGCCGAGCGAAATCGGGCACGTAGCCGAAATGCCGACGACAGGCGCGCACCAGGTGGCGATTGGTCAGGCGAACCCAGGCGTCTGCAGCGCGAAGGATCCATTGGTCGGCACGGCTCGTCACTACACTACCCCCGCCCGCCGAAGTCGCAGACCAGGCTGGGGTGTCCATGGAGTCTGGGCCGAGGGTCAACCCCGACAATGGGTTGTCAGCGGCTACTTGGGCAGCAAGCCGTGCAGGAACAGGTTCTCGAGAAAGCGCGCCGCATCCTCGAAGCGGCCTTCGCCGCCACGATCCTTGCCCAGCACGGCGCGAACCTGGACGTCGAAATCGGCATAGTGCTGGGTGGTGGCCCAGATCGAAAAGATCAGGTGATAGGGATCGGTGCGGACGATCTTGCCGGCATCCATCCAGCCCTCGATGACCTTCGCCTTGTCGTCGACCAGCGCCTTGAGGTCGGTCTCGAGCATATCGAGCACGCGCGGCGCGCCCTGCAGCATCTCGTTGGCGAACAGCCGGCTCTGGCGCGGATAGTCGCGGCTCATCTCGAGTTTCCTGCGCAGATAGGAGCGCAGCTCCGGCACCGGATCACCGACCGAATCGATCTCGCGCAGCGGCGCCAGCCAGATATCGAGCATCTCGGCGAGCAGGCGCTGGTAGATCTCTTCCTTGCGCGGAAAATAGTAGAGCAGGTTCGGCTTACTCATGCCCGCTGCTTCGGCGATCTGGTCGATGGTAGCGCCGCGAAAACCCTCGCGGCTGAACACGTCGAGCGCCGCCTCGAGGATGACTTCCTGCTTCTCGCGCTGGATGCGCGTCTGTGCCCGCGGGCGCTTCGATGGCGCTGCCTTTGCGCCCCCCTTGCCGCCTTCGGTCTCCAGCATTTTCACCTTGATCGGCGGCATGGGAGTGATAACGTTTTTTCCAACTGGTCAAATTTCTGGATAACACATCCAAAGGTCAAGCGCCAAATAAACTTGACCTTCAAACTCAACAAATAGCCTCCGGGGGAGTCCAAGGTGTCCGACCGTCGCAATGTCACGCCGAACGATCTGAGTGCGTTCTGGATGCCGTTCACGGCCAACCGACAGTTCAAGAAGGCGCCACGCATGTTCGTCGGCGCCAAGGACATGCACTATACGACTTCCGACGGACGCAAGGTGCTCGACGGCACGGCGGGCCTGTGGTGCGTCAATGCCGGCCATTGCCGCCCGAAAATTGTCGAGGCGATCCAGGAGCAGGCGGCCGAACTCGACTATGCGCCGGCGTTCCAGATGGGCCATCCCAAGGCGTTCGAGCTGGCGAATGCTTTGGTATCGATCGCGCCCAAGGGGCTCGACCATGTGCTCTACACCAACTCCGGCTCGGAATCGGTCGAGACGGCGCTGAAGGTGGCGCTGGCCTATCACCGGGTGAAGGGCGACGGCTCGCGGTTCCGGCTGATCGGGCGCGAGCGCGGATATCACGGGGTGAATTTCGG
>JAEUMC010000248.1 GCA_016793415.1 Devosia sp.
TAAAGTCCGAACCAGCCTCTCGACCTATTCACCGGTGAACATGTCTGACGTCCGCAACGACAACGAAGGGTACCGCCGCTTCCGCAAGGCGATGAATGACGGCACGCTCGAAGCCGGCATGGTGGTGACCCAATCCGAACTCTGCGACCTGCTCGGGCTGTCGCTGTCGCCGCTGCGCGAAACACTGGTGCTGCTGGAGGAGTTCGGGCTGGTAGAGATCAAGCCGCGCGCCGGCATCAAGATCGTCTACCCGGAGGTGGCGTTCATCCGCGAGAACTACCAGTTCCGCATCATGATCGAGATCTTCGCGCTCAAGAGCTTCGGCGACACCGTCTCGGACGCCTGGCTCGCCGATATGCGCGCCAACCACGAGAAGTGTCGCATCAGCCTCACCGACGGCAGCCCGTTCGATGCGGTGCACACGCCGTTCCTCGAACTCGATGGCCGCATGCACCGCGAGATCGTCGCCTCTTTGGGCAACCGCGCCATCCTCGATACGCACGAGCGCCTGCAGGAGAACATCCGCATGGCGCAACGCGTCCACCGCCGCCCGGGCTTCCGCGGCTACCTGGTCGACACGGTCGACGAGCACATGCGGGTAATCGCGGCGCTGGAACAGCGCGATGTCGCCGGCGCCATCGCGGCGATGGAAGCCCACTTCCAGGGTTCGACCCACCGGACGTTTGCCGCCTGACCTCTGCTCCCCTCCCCCTTGAGGGGAGGGGCGGGGGGTGGGGGTGGTGAGGCGGGCACAGTGCTGACTGCACCACCCCCACCCTCAATCCCTCCCCTCAAGGGGGAGGGAGGCGAAGATTTCTGACACAGCGCCCTCGGCCGGCCCCCTAAACGAACATCCCCAGATGCCGCTGCAGCGCTGCGTTGAAATGCGCCACCAGCGCCGCCTCGGCGCGATCCGGGTCGCGCGCTTCGCAGGCTTCGATGATCTCGAGATGCTCGCGGATCGAGCGCTGCGCCAGGGGCGCCGTGAGCTTGCGGTCGAGCCGCACCAGCCGCAGGTAAGTGTGCATCCGCCGATAGCTGGTCTCGATCAGCGCGTTCCTCAGGATCGCAATGATCGAGTTGTGCAGCAGGCTCTCCAGCGCCTCGATCTCTTCCATCGTGCCGGCGGTAAGGCCCGATGCCTCGATGTGCTTTGACGCGGCGCGGTGTCGGTCGCCCAGTTCGCGGATCAGGTCCTCATCGCCCTGCTCGGCGAAGGCGCGCACCGCCGCCCGCTCGATGATGGTGCGGAACTGGTAGGTCGATTTGGTGAGCTCGAGCCCGGGCTTTACGAACTGGATGCCGGAGCGCGGGTGGATGGTGAGGATGCCCTCCACCTCGAGGGTGCGCAGTGCGTCGCGCAGCGGCGCCACCGGGATGCCCAAGAGCTTCACCAGATCGTTCTGCGACACGAAGGCGCCAGCCGGCAGCCGTCGATCGAACAGGTTCTCCAGGATCCGCGTATAGGCCAGATCGCTCAGCCGTCCGGCCGGTTGCACCTCGGCCACGCCGACATCGGCACCCTCATTCACAGCCACTTGTGCGCCCGCTTTCATTGGTCTATTAGCGTCATCGTCTGATATATCAGATGTTCATGTTAGTCGATCAGAGATCGCCAGCCTATGCGCATTTCGGAATTCCGCATCACCCGTTTCCAGTTTGCCCGCGACCGCGTCATCGGCGACAGCCAGGTCCGCGCCGACGATGTGAACATAGCGGCGCTCGAACTGATTGCCGATACCGGCGCGGTCGGGCTGGGGTTTATCCAGACCTTGTTTTTCCCGCTGCCGGATCAGGTCGAGATCGAGCGGGTGTTCCGCTCCGAAGTCTGGCCCGGTCTCGAAGGCCAGCCGCCTGCCGCGCTGGTGCACCGCGTCGGCCGGCCGCGTGGTGGCAACCAGCGTGCCTACACCCTGCCCTTCCATGAGGCGCTGCAGGTGGCGCTGTGGGATCTCGCCGCCAAACAAGTGAACCTGCCGCTGC
>JAEUMC010000250.1 GCA_016793415.1 Devosia sp.
GACGATCATGCCCTTGCCTCCTTCAGTTGGTGACGATGGCTTCGACGAGGTGGCCGGGGGCCACGCTGACGAGCTGTGGGGTGTCGCCGACATCGGCTGCAGCGGCGAGGCTGGAGCGTTTGAGGCGCGGGGTGCCGGCGGCGATGTCGTCGGCGGTGATGAACGAGCGCTCGCGCCGATCCCTGGGGTTGGTGACCGGGATCGCATCGAGCAGCGAGCGTGTATAGGGATGCCGTGGGTCGGCGAAGATGTTGGCCGTTGGCGCTTGCTCGACCACCCGGCCCTTGTACATCACCACCACGCTGTCGGTCAGCGAGCGCACGACGCTGAGGTCGTGGCTGATGAACAGCATCGAAAGGCCCATCTGCTTCTGCAGGTTTCTGAGCAGCCCGATGATCTGCGCCTTGACCGAAACGTCGAGCGCCGAGGTCGGCTCGTCGGCGACCAGCACCGAGGGGCCGAGGATCAGCGCCCGGGCGATGGCGACACGCTGGCGCTGGCCGCCCGACAGCTCGTGCGGATAGCGGTTGCCGAAGCTGCGGTCCATGCCGACGCGTTCGAGCCAGGTCAGGGCCTCTTCGGTCTGCTCGCGCGACGACTTCACACCGTGGATATGCAGCGGCTCGGCGATGATCTGGGCCAGCGTCATCATTGGATCGAGCGCCGAGTAGCTGTCCTGGAACACCACCTGCATGCGGCGGCGGAATGCCTTGAGCGCGCCGACATCGAGCTTGGAGATGTCGGTGCCGTCGACGAGGATCTGCCCTGAGGTTGGCTCAAGCAGGCGCATCGCCATCATACCGGTGGTCGATTTGCCGGAGCCGGATTCGCCTACGAGGCCGACGATCTTGTTGCGCGGCAGCACCAGGTTGACGCCGCGCACCGCCGGGAAGTCGACATAGGTCGAAAAGACCCGACCACGACGGCGCAGCGCGTAGACTTTTGAAAGGTTGCGGAGCTCCAGGGCAGGGGCGATCACCTCGCCGGTGCCCGGCTCGGCCCGGCGGGACTCGCCGGCCCTGAGGCTAGCCAGCAGCGACTGGGTGTAGCTGTGCTTGGGGCTGTCGAAAATCTGGTCGACGGTGCCTTCCTCCATCACCCTGCCGCCATACATGACGACCACGCGGTCGACGGTCTCGGCGACCACGCCGAGATCGTGGGTGATCATGATCAGCGCCATCCCCATCTCGGCCTGCAGGCCCTTGATGAGCTGCAGGATCTGCGCCTGGATGGTGACGTCGAGCGCCGTGGTCGGCTCGTCCGCGATCAGCACCTTGGGCCGGCAGCTTAGCGCCATGGCGATCATCGCGCGCTGCAGCATGCCGCCGGAGAGCTGGTGCGGGTAATAGTTGAGAACGTCCTTGGCGTTCTTGATCTCGACCTTCAGCAGCAGCTGCTCGGCCTCCGCCAGCGCCGTCTCCTTGGAGACGTCGCGATGGGTGCGGATGGTTTCGGCCATCTGGTAGCCGATGGTGAACACCGGATCGAAGGCCGTCGCCGGGTCCTGGAAGATCAGCGCGGCGATCTTGCCGCGCAGCGCCGACATCTGCCGTGGCTTGGCCTTCAGCACGTCGATGCCATCGAGTGCGAGGCGGTCGGCGGTGACGGTTGCGGTGCT
>JAEUMC010000258.1 GCA_016793415.1 Devosia sp.
TCGGCATCGTAGAGCTCGGCGATGCGCTGCCCCAGTTGCGACAGGACCAGGCGATCCGGTGCGGCCACGAGCCCGGACCGATCCGGCGGCACGTTGAGCAGGAAGGTCGCGTTGCCGCCAACCGAAGCGCAGTAGATATCGAACAGCTCGTCGGCAGAGCGGACCTCGGCATCCTCCCTGGGATGGTGAAACCAGCCCGGCCGGATCGAGGTGTTCACCTCGGCAGGGTACCAGACCAGATCGTCGCTCGAAGCCGCAATGGCCTCACGGCTCCCCAGGTCCTGTTCGTCCGAGCGGACCTGACGCGAGAATTTGCCGTCATCGACCTGCTGCGAATTGGAGGCGGTGCGTTCGGCATCGCGCAGCGCGGCCGGCACCACGCTCCACTCATCGGGCCGGGTGTGGCCGGCCTCGTTGCCGCACCAGCGCACATCGGGGCCGCAGACGCTGATCACCGTATCGGGCTGCAGCTCGCGGACCACCGCAAAGTAGCGATCCCAGTCGTAGTACTGCTTCCTGCCACCGGCGCCTTCGCCATTGGCGCCATCGAACCAGACCGAGAAGATCGGGCCGTAGCCCGACAGCAGTTCGCGCAACTGCGCGACGAAGAAATCGTCGTAGCCGACCCCGGTGCCGTAGGATGGCTCGGTACGATCCCACGGCGAGAGATAGACGCCGAACTTCATGCCGCGCCGGGCACAGGCCGCCGAGACCTCGGCCACCAGGTCGCCGGCGCCGGCGCGCCACGGGCTGGACGCCACCGAATGCCTGGTGGCCGCGGTGGGCCAGAGGCAGAACCCGTCATGGTGTTTGCAGGTCAGGATCAGGCCGCGCATGCCGGCGGAGGCGAGGCTCTCGACCCACTGCTCCGCATCGAGCTGCGCCGGATCGAACAGGACGGGATCCTCGTGCCCCAGGCCCCATTCCCGATCGGTCATGGTGTTCATGCCGAAATGGATGAAGCCGTAGAATTCCAGCCGCTGCCAGGCCAGTTGCCGCGGCGTCGGCCGAACGGCAGAGGCCTCGGCGACGCGGCTGGCCGAGATCACTCCCACTCGATGGTGCCCGGGGGCTTGGACGTCACGTCGTAGACCACCCGGTTGATCCCGCGCACTTCGTTGATGATGCGGGTGGCAGCGCGGCCGAGGAAGTTCATGTCGTAGGGGAAGAAATCCGCGGTCATGCCGTCGACCGAAGTCACGGCGCGCAGCGCGCAGACGAACTCGTAAGTGCGGCCATCGCCCATCACTCCGACGGTCTGCACCGGCAGCAGCACGGCGAAGGCCTGCCAGATCTTGTCGTAGAGGCCGGCCTTCCTGATCTCGTCGAGATAGATGGCGTCGGCGCGGCGAAGGATATCGAGCTTCTCACGGGTCACGCCGCCCGGCAGGCGGATGGCGAGGCCAGGGCCGGGGAACGGGTGGCGGCCGACGAAGCGGTCGGGCAGCCCCAGCTCGCGGCCGAGCGCCCGGACTTCGTCCTTGAACAGCTCACGCAGCGGCTCGACCAGTTGCATGTTCATGCGCTCGGGCAGGCCACCGACATTGTGGTGCGACTTGATGGTGACCGACGGCCCGCCCGAGAAGCTGACGCTTTCGATGACGTCCGGATAGAGTGTACCCTGCGCGAGGAACTGCGCCCCGCCCATCTTCTTCGCCTCTTCCTCGAACACCTCGATGAACAGCCGGCCGATGGTCTTGCGCTTGGTCTCGGGATCCGCCTCGCCTTCGAGCGCGCCGATGAACTTGTCGGCGGCATCAACGTGGACCAGCGGGATGTTGTAGTGGTCGCGGAACATCGAGACCACTTCGTCGGCCTCGTTCATCCGCATCAGGCCGTGATCGACGAACACGCAGGTCAACTGGTCGCCGATGGCTTCGTGGATCAGGATCGCCGCGACGGAGCTGTCGACGCCGCCCGAGAGGGCGCAGATCACCCTGCCCTTGCCGACCTGGGCGCGGATCTTGTCGACGGCGCGCTGGCGATAGGCCGACATGGTCCAGTCGGACTTGAGGCCGACGATATTGTGCACGAAGGCCTGCAGCAGCTTGCCGCCATCGGGGGTGTGCACCACCTCGGGGTGGAACATGGTGGTGTAGTAGCGCTTCTGCTCGTTGACCGCGATGGCGAACGGGGCGTTCTCGGACGTGCCGACAACGGTGAAGCCCTCGGGCAGCTCGGTGACACGGTCACCGTGGCTCATCCATACCGGGTAGCGGCCGCCGACCTGCCAGAAACCGTCGAACAGCGGGCTTTGCTGCTTGATCTCGACATCGGCGCGGCCGAACTCGCGGGCGTGACCGCCCTCGACCTTGCCGCCCTGCTGCAACGCCAGGGTCTGCTGGCCATAACAGATGGCGAGGATCGGCACGCCCGAATCGAACACTTCCTGCGGGGCGCGGGGGCTGCCTTCGTCGGTCACCGAGGCGGGGCCGCCCGAAAAGATCACGCCCCTGGGCTTGAGCCGGGCAAACGCCTCGGACGCACTCTGGAACGGATGGATCTCGCAATAGACACCGGTCTCGCGCAGGCGGCGCGCGATCAGCTGGGTCACCTGGGACCCGAAATCGATGATGAGAATGGACTCGGCGGGGGCGGCGGCGATGTCTGTCATGGCGGGGAAATAAAGCCCGGACGGGGAATGTGCAAGTCTCCTCCCCGGCAGAGCACCTATGCCGAGAGGGGCGCGACCCTGGCCGTGTTGGCGCGCACCAGTTTGCCGACCAGGTTGCGGTTCAAACCCGCCTCCATGGCACGATGGATAGCGGCGTCGGAGGCCACCGCGGCATGCAGCCGCTGCTGATCGAATGCCAGCAC
>JAEUMC010000263.1 GCA_016793415.1 Devosia sp.
GCAGCGGCAGCACGGCCTGCACGCCGCGATCACGCCCCTGCGTGGCGGAGCCGCCGGCGGAGTCACCCTCGACGATGAAGAGTTCGGACTTCGCCGGGTCCTTCTCGGAACAGTCCTTGAGCTTGCCGGCGAGGAAGTTGACGTCGAGCGCGGACTTGCGCCGCGTCAGCTCGCGCGCCTTGCGGGCCGCTTCGCGAGCGGCGGCGGCTTCGACCACCTTGCCGACGACTTGCTTGGCCTCGGCGGGATGCTCTTCGAGCCACTGGTTGAGCTTGTCGTTGACGACATTCTCTACCACCGGGCGGACTTCGGACGAGACGAGCTTGTCCTTGGTCTGGCTGGAGAACTTCGGGTCGGGCACCTTGACCGAGAGGACGCAGGTCAGACCTTCGCGGATGTCTTCACCCGAGAGCTCGACCTTCTCTTTCTTGGTGATGCCGCTGACGTCGGCGTAGCTCGTCACCTGCCGCGTCAGCGCAGCGCGGAGGCCCGCCAGGTGCGTGCCGCCATCGCGCTGCGGGATGTTGTTGGTGAAGCACAGCACGTTCTCGTGGTAGCTGTCGTTCCACCACATCGCCACTTCCACGGTGATGCCGTCACGCTCCGACGCCAGCAGGATCGGCGCCTGGATCAGCGGCGTCTTGGCGTTGTCGAGATAGCGCACGAAGGCTTCGAGACCGCCCTCGTAGTGGAGTTCGATCTCCACTGGTTCGGGATGGCGCAGGTCGCGCAGGATGATGCGCACGCCGGAATTGAGGAAGGCGAGTTCGCGCAGCCGATGTTCCAGCGTCTTGAAGTCGAACTCCACCATAGTGAAGGTTTCGGGCGACGGCAGGAAGGTGACCAGGGTGCCCGAGCGGCCTTCATAGGTGCCGGGCTGATGGTTGGGGACGTAGGTGCCGGTCTGCTTCAGCGGCGCCACCGCGTCGCCATGCGAGAACTCCATCTCGTGGATCTCGCCGTCGCGCCGGATATTGAGCTTCAGCGACACCGACAGCGCGTTCACCACCGACACACCGACGCCATGCAGGCCGCCCGACACCTTGTAGGAGTTCTGGTCGAATTTACCCCCGGCGTGCAGCTGGGTCATGATGACCTCGGCCGCCGAGACGCCTTCTTCAGCGTGAATGCCGGTCGGAATGCCGCGGCCGTTGTCGTTGACCGAGACCGAACCATCGGCATTGAGCTGTACCGTGACGAGGTCGGCATGGCCCGCCAAAGCCTCGTCGATGGCGTTGTCGACCACCTCGTAGACCATGTGATGCAGGCCCGAGCCGTCATCGGTATCGCCGATATACATGCCGGGGCGTTTGCGCACCGCATCGAGGCCCTTCAGGACCTTGATGGAATCGGCGCCATATTCGTTCGGATCGGAGGGGGTATCGGTGCTCAAGGGGGTCCCGAATCAGGTCTGCAGGTCCGCTGGAATCGGTCTAGCGGATCGGGTGCTCATACCCAAGGGAAATGGCTATTTTTAGCCCGTTTTACAAGGCTTAGGGGCTGGGTTGCGGCTGGGTTCGGCGCCATCGGGACCCATCACCTCCAACCCACCGACGTCATTCCCGCGCAGGCGGGAACCTAGTGGGATGCTGCAGCGCTGGCGGAGGCTGAGGGATCGCACTGGGTCCCCGCCTTCGCGGGGATGACGCCGGTGAAAAATCGAGCGCTTGTCGCCCCGCTAGCCCGGCTCCCGACTGAGCCGCCCGTCCCTGACGATCACCCGCTGCGCGCCATCGGCCAAGGCCTCGAACAGCATGGGGTCGGTGCCGGTCATGAAGCACTGCGTGCCGAGGCTGTCGAGCGCGGCGAACAAGGCGGCACGGCGGCCCGGATCGAGATGCGCCGCCACTTCGTCGAGCAAGAGGAACGGGGTGATGCCGGCGGAGCGCTTCACCAGTCGCGCGTGGGCAAGGATCAGCCCGATCAGCAGCGCCTTCTGTTCGCCGGTGGAGCCGAGGGCCGCGGGCATGTCCTTCTGCGCATGGCGCACTTCGAGATCGATGCGGTGGGGGCCGACGAGGGTCCGGCCTGCAGCGCGATCGAGGTAGCTGTTCGAGCGCCACAGCGCCCTGAGATCGGCCTCGAGCGCCGCCGAGGACTGGGCCTCGTGCCGATCTTCGAACAGCGGCGTCAGCGCCAGCCGGGCAGCGGGAAAGTTGGCCTCGTCGACCCCTGCCGCAATGAGCGCCTGCAGCTCGCCGAGACTGTCGGCGCGGGAGAAATGCACGGCCGCAGCGGCGGCGGCCATCTGCGCCTCGACCGCATCGATCCAGATCGGATCGGCATCCTCATCGAGCAGCCGGTTGCGCTGCCGCATGGTCTTTTCGAAGTCCGATACCTGGGCCGAGTGGCCGGGGAGCAGCGTCGTCACCAGCCGATCAAGGAAGCGCCGGCGGTCGCTGGCCGGGCCGGTGAACAACCCATCCATTGCCGGGGTGAGCCAGAGCACGCGCAGATAGGCGCTCATCTCCTCGATGGTCCGGGCATTGGCGCCGTTGATGCGCACCCGCCGCCCGCCTTCCGGCCCACCGGCGCCGGTGCCGATATCGACGGGCCCCTCGGGGGTCTCGACCGTCGCCGCCACGGCCCACAGCCCGTCAGAACCCTGCGCCGCCACATCCTCGAACGGGGCGCCGCGCAGGCCGCGCCCGGGCGACAGCAATGACACAGCCTCGAGCAGGTTGGTCTTGCCGGCGCCGTTCGAGCCGACCAGCACCAGGTGCCGCCCGTCGAGATCGAGCGCCGCCGACGCATAGTTGCGGAAGTGGGACAGGCGGAGCCGGGAAATGTGGCGGGACGGGTGCATCAGCGAGTAGTGAGTAGCGAATAGCGAGTAGGGAAAGAACCCCTATTCGCTGCGCGCCATTGGCTATTCGCCCGGCGCGCCTAGACCCGCATCGGCATCAGCACATAGAGCGCCTTGGCGTCGCCATCCTCGCGCACCAGGGTGGGCGAGCCCGCGTCGTTGAACAGGAACACGGCGTTCTCCGAGCGGATCTGGCCGATGATGTCGAGCAGGTAGCGGGCGTTGAAGCCGATCTCGAAGCTCTCGGGCTCGAACTCGACCGCCAGCTCTTCGCTGGCCGTGCCGTGGTCAGGATTGGTGACCGACAGCTCGAGCTGGCCTTCCTTCATCGACAGTTTCACCGCCTTGCCGCCGCGATCCGACGCGATGGTCGAGACGCGATCCACCGCCGTGGCGAAGGTCTGCTTGTCGACGTTCATCTGCTTGTCGTTGTTCTTGGGCGTCACCCGGTCGTAGTCGGGGAAGGTGCCCTCGATCAGTTTACTCAGCAGCACCACGCTACCCAGCGTGATGCGGATCTTGGTGTCAGAGAGCTCGACCTCGACGTCGCCCTCGGCGCCTTCGAGCAGCTTCTGCACTTCCGACACGGTCTTCTTGGGCACGATGATGCCCGGCATGCCCTTGGCGCCTGCTGGCGCGTCGGACTCGGCGCGCGCCATGCGATGGCCGTCGGTGGCGACGGCGCGCAATGTCGGCGTACCGCCGACATCAAGCATGTGCATGTAGATGCCGTTGAGGTAGTAGCGCGTCTCCTCGTTGGAGATGGCGAACTGGGTGCGCTCGATCAGTTCGCGCAGCGTCGGCGCGGGAACCGAGAAGGTGTGAGTGAAGGTGCCGGATTTCAGATCCGGGAAGCTGTCGGGCGACAGGCACGCGAGGTGGAAGCGCGAACGGCCGGAGGTCACCAGCAACTGCTCGGTGCCTTCGTTCTCGAGCCGCACTTCGGCACCGTCGGAGAGCTTCCTGACGATTTCGTAGAGCGTGTGGGCGGGCACCGTGGTGGTGCCGGCCTGGCCGACCATCGCCGGCACGCTTTCCGTCACCTCGATATCGAGGTCGGTAGCGCGCAGGTCGAGCTTGCCGTCGGAAGCCTTGAGCAGCACGTTGGCGAGGATGGGGTAGGTGTTGCGGCGCTCCACCACGCGATGGACGTGCCCCAGCGACTTGAGCAGATGGTTGCGCTCGAGAGTGACTTTCATAAACCCAAAACCCCTACCGTGCCCGGCAAAAACCCGGCAAAACCAAGCGGAAACCGGGCTGCGACATTACAATCCAAGGGGCAAAAGGCAAGGGCGCGCGCGGCCGCAGGCCAGCTATCCCTAGACAAAATGCGCACCGGACGGCGTGGGCGCCGTCGGCTAGCGCTTCTGGCCGTTGAGCGCCTGTTCCATCGCCTCGAGACGCCGTTCGGCATCCTCGGCATCGAGGCGCGCCAACATTTCGTGCCAGGCCCGGTCGGGCGGCAGCGGCTGGGGTTCCGGACGCGCCCCGAGATCGAGGCGCTTCAGACCTTTTCTGATCCGCAGCAACAGCCGCGGAGTTCTACGCGATACCGGCAACGCTACTAACCTACTCAGAAACCCTACTGGGTCGAAACTCAATCAGTCGCCGGATGGTTCAACCGGCGGCGCCCTCTCCCTGAGGAGAGGGCCGCAACTTTCATTCTTCGAGCATGCGCTTCAATAGTTCGATCTCCTGCGCCAGCTCGCCGTCGTCCTTGATCATCTGCTCGACCTTGCGGACCGAGTGCAGCACCGTGGTGTGGTCGCGACCACCGAACCGCCGGCCGATTTCCGGCAGCGAGCGCGAGGTCAGGGCCTTGGCCAGATACATGGCGATCTGGCGCGGGCGGACCACGTCGCGCGAGCGGCGCGACGAGAGCAGGTCGTTGCGCGGCACCTTGTAGTGGCGCGACACGATCCGAAGGATGTCTTCGATGCGAACCCGGCGGGCATCGCGCTGGCGCACCAGGTCGGCGAGCGTGCGCTCGGCGAGCGCCACGGTGATCGGCTCCTTGGTCAGCTGGTTGGCAGCCAGGAGGCGATTGACCGCCCCGTCGAGATCGCGGCCATGGCTCACCACGACACGCGCCACGTAGTCGAGCACCGCCGGCGCGAAATGCGCATCGGAGAAGCGGGAGACGGCCTGCTCGGCGCGCCGGGTGACAATGGCGCGGCGGAGGTCGAGGTCGAACGAGTTGATCGGCACCACCAGCCCGCCCGAGAGGCGCGAGCGGACGCGCTCGTCGAGCATTTCGAGGTCGCGCGGCGGCGCATCGCCGGCCACCACCACCTGCTTGGCGCCGGTAAGGAGCGTCCCCAGCGTGTGGCCGAACTCGGTAGCCGATTTGCCCTGCAGGAACTGCATGTCGTCGATCAGCAACAGGTCGACGCGGCGCAGCCACTCCTTGAAGCCGAGCGC
>JAEUMC010000266.1 GCA_016793415.1 Devosia sp.
CGGCTGCTCGGCAGCCGCCGCGACAAGGTCGAGGCCTATGCCTCCGGACTCGATTTCCATCTGTCGGACGATGAGTTCGCGCGGTTCTTCGCCCATGCCGACGCGCTCGGCTATCGCGCCTTCAAGATCAAGGTCGGCAGCCCCGACTTCGACTGGGATCTCAACCGGCTGAACATCCTCAAACAGGTGGTCCGCAAGGATGCCCTGGTGATGATCGACGCCAACGAAGCCTGGGGCGCCAAGGAAGCGCTGGTGAAGCTCACCGCCATTCGCGACGCCGGCCACGAGCTGCTCTGGGTCGAAGACCCGATCCTCCGCAACGACTATGCCGGCCTCAAGATGCTCAAGGACGCGGCCAACTGGACGCTGATCAATTCGGGCGAGTATCTCGATGCCAGCGGCAAGCGGCTGCTGATGGAACAGGGTGCTACCGACATCCTCAACGTGCACGGCCAGGTGACCGACGTGATGCGCATCGGCTGGCTGGCTGCCGACCGCGGTATCCCGGTGAGCCTCGGCAACACCTTCCTCGAAGTCGGCATCCATGCCGCCTGCGCGCTGCCCGAAGTGCAGTGGCTCGAATACTCGTTCCAGAACTTCGACCATCTGGTCGACCAGCCGGTCGAGATCCGCGACGGCTGGGCCTATGCCCCCGATCGCCCGGGCCATGGCCTGGTGCTGAACGAAACCGCCCGCCGCGACTGGGCCCGCCCCAACCTTTTGCCGCGCTCCGAGCTCGGCGAAGCCCCGTTCAATCCGCGCGTCGGCCAGGCGCTGCGCGCGGCCTGAAGCCAACTTTTGTCATCCAGGGAGGAGACATCGGAAATGAATCTTCTGCGCACCACCGTGGCGCTCTCGGCGATCCTCGTCGCCGGCGCCGCCCTTGCCCAGGACGGTGCCATCACCGTCTGGGCCGACGCCACCCGCCAGCCGGCCGTCGAGGCGTTCATCGCCGCGCATCCGGAAGTGCCGGTCAATCTCGTGCTCGACGATGGCTCGTCGGGCGCCTCGGGCACTTTCCAGACCAAGATCAGCCTCGCCGACCAGGCCAATGAAGGCTGGCCCGACGTGGTGTTCTCGACCCAGAACAACGACGCCGCCTGGGCCGCGCGCGAGAACAACGGCGCCCAGGCTTTCGCCCAGGTGCTGAACGAAGGCTTCCTCGATCAGGCCTTCCTCGATGGTTTCACCCCCGGCGCACTCGACCCGGTGACGGTCGACGGCAAGGTCTATGGCCTCCGCAACGACCTCGCGCCGGTGCTGTTCTGGTACAACAAGACCCTGCTGGACTCGTTCGGCTACGCCGCCCCGACCACCTGGGAAGAGTACCAGGCGCTGGGCGACAAGCTCGCCGCCGATCACCCGGGCTATTTCCTCGGCGCCATCGGCGACGCCTTCCCCGGCCCCTATGTCTACTACTGGAGCGGCGAAGCGCCGATCTTCCAGGTCGAGGGTGAGAGCTTCAAGTCCGACACCGCGGCGCCGAATTCGGCCAAGGTCTCGGCCCTCATCGACCACATGGTGGCCAACAAGACCCTGACGCTCGACAGCCTGTTCGGCGCCAACTTCGTCGCCACCGCCGACAAGCTCGTCGCCATCCCGGGCGCTGCCTGGTACGCCGGTGCGCTGTTCCAGAACCCGGGCGGCGTCAACGCCAAGGCCGGCGACTGGGTCGCGGCGCCGCCGCTGAAGTGGGCTGATGGCGCTGCCGTCACCGGCAATGTCGGCGGCGGCGTCTGGTACGCCTCGAGCCACACCCAGAACCCCGAAGCGGTGAAGACCTTCCTCAAGTTCGTCACCAGCGACACCAAGGTTGCCGGCACCGGCGGCCTCCCCGCCTACCAGGCGGCGGCCGATGCCTGGCTCGACGCGCAGGCGGCCAGCGGCTTCTATGCCGGCGACTTCAAGGCCGCCATCCAGGCCGCCGCATCGAGCGTCTGGAACGGCTGGGGCTACCCGAACT
>JAEUMC010000368.1 GCA_016793415.1 Devosia sp.
CTGTCGTCCTCGACGATCACCTTGCCGGTCGGGGCGATGTCCATCGCTTCGACCTTCTGCAGCAGTTGCTCGATCTTTTCGACGTTGGCGATGTGGCGGGTTTCCATCGAGAAGTTCAGCGTGATGTACTCGCGGCCCGGGCAGAAGGTGCAGATGTTGGCGGCCGGGTGCCAGGCGCCGCAATAGATCGGCTCCATCATGCCATGGGTCATCGGGCCATAGGTGCGGTGCGGCGGCACCAGGGTCAGCACCACGTGGATGCCGCCGTTGAAGCGCCAGAAGCGCTTGCCGGGCAGGAACGGCAGCGCACGGTTGAGGGCGCGCAGCGAGCGGAACATCGAGTTCATCATCACCTGGAACTTGGTGATGTCCTTCTTCTCGATCTTGTCGATGGTGTCGTCGACCTTGCGCACATAGGCGACGAAATCGTCGATCACCTCGAACTTGGCTTCGAGCGCGCGGACGCGGAAGAAATCGTCATCGGCATCGTGGCGCTTGCCATCGAGCATGGTGTAGGCGGCGCCGATCACCTTCTTGGACATGTGCCGCTCTTCGCCTTCGCCGTTCAAGGCGTGGGTGACGAGCGCGAACATCAGCGAGCGCTGGCGCACGCCGAGCTTGTTGGCGAGCAGGCGCAGCCGGTGACGCTTCAGCGCCAGGGTCTTGAAGCCCCACGGCTTGTCTGCCGGCGCAAGGATATTGGCGAGGGTGACGTACATGAAGGTCATGCCCCAGCCGCGCAGCGTGCCCTTGATGCGGGCGCCAAGCCCGACCTTGTTCGACTTGTCGCTCATCACGCCGTGGCCGGCAGAAGCCGAGCGGGTGAGCAGCGCCGAGTCGGAGCCTTCGAGCAGCGCATGGCTCGAGCGGACCTGGATCATCGAGGCGCGTCCCATCGCGTCGGGGCCGCCGCGGCGGACGACGGCGGAGACGCGGAACAGCGGCAGGTCGTCACGCTCGAAAATATCGGGCGACTTGGAGACCCACTTGTCCGGGTAGCCGTCGAACTCATCGACTTCCTCGACATGGGTGATGGCGTCGAGCAGATGCTTGGGGAACGGCTGGCCGGGGCGGGCGCCGACAAAACCGTGGCTCAGCTGCGGCGCCAGCGCCACCATGTCGGCGACGAGATTGCCCAGCGTCTCCTTGTCGAAATGCGACTTCGACGCGGCGGTGAAGAACACCGTGTCGCGCGCCTCGTAGAGGAACCACTGGAAATCGGTGAACAGCGCCTGCGGATGCTTGTTGACGGCGGCAAGCGCCAGGTCGAGCACTTCGGCATGGTCGTTGGCGAAGCTGGACGAAGAGAAGCTCTTCATGGCGGATCCCCCTGTTTCCGTACGGTTGATACTAGCGGACGCCGGAACCGGGTCAACGGCAAGGCATCAGGGCCGTTAATCCGGATCGAAACGGCCAGCTGGAGCGGAGTGACACGCTCGCGCTGAACCCATTCTGAATGGAAAATATCACCAGCCGGATAAGCCGGCTGCGACGAGTTGCGCACATCTGCTTGATTGGCAGAGGGGGCGCCATTGTTTAGGATGGTTCCAAGCTGCACCGGCAAGCTGCAGCCCGGCCAATGGCTTGTATTAGCCGCCGCGCGGCGAATTGACCTATGTCAATGCCGGGGTCCGGGGAATAGCTATCCCTTGGCCGGTGAGGTCGCCAGCAGGCGAAACGCCTGCGCTATGAAGAGTGGAACTATGGACTATCGCGGGTTTTTCGAGGACGCCGTCGACACCTTGCGGCAGGAAAAGCGCTATCGCGTCTTTGCCGATCTTGAACGAATTGCCGGGCGCTTCCCCCGCGCCATCTTCCGGGACAATGCCGACAACCAGCGCGAGATCACCATCTGGTGCTCGAACGACTATCTCGGCATGGGTCAGCACCCGGTGACCATCGCCGCCATGCAGGATACCGCCGCCAAGCTCGGCGTCGGCGCCGGCGGCACCCGCAATATCTCCGGCACCAACCGCCCGCTGGTCGAGCTCGAGCGTTCGCTGGCGGACCTGCATCGCAAGGAAGCGGCGCTGGTGTTCACCTCGGGCTTCGTTTCGAACGAGGCGGCGATCTCGACCATCGCGCGGCTGCTCCCCGATTGCGTGATCTTCTCCGACCAGCTCAACCACGCTTCGATGATCCAGGGCGTGCGCCAGTCGGGCATGGAAAAGAAGATCTTCCGCCACAATGACGTGGTGCACCTGCGCGAGCTGCTCGCGTCGGTCGATCGCAAGCGTCCCAAGCTGATCGTCTTCGAGTCGGTGTATTCGATGGACGGCGACGTGGCGCCGATCGCCGAGATCTGCGACCTCGCCGAAGAATTCGGCGCGCTCACCTACATCGATGAAGTGCACGCCGTGGGCATGTACGGCCCGCGCGGCGGCGGCATCGCCGATCGCGACGGCCTGATGGGCCGCATCGACATCATCGAAGGGACGCTCGCCAAGGGTTTTGGCGTGATGGGCGGCTATGTCGCCGCCAACCAGGCGATCATCGACGCGATCCGTTCCTATGCGCCAGAGTTTATCTTCACCACCGCCCTGCCCCCGGCGCTCTGCGCGGCGGCGCGCGCCTCGATCGAGCACCTCAAGGTGTCCTCGGTGGAGCGCGAGGGCCAGCAGCGCCAGGCCCAGCTGACCAAGGACATCCTTGGCGATGCCGGCCTGCCGGTGCTGAAAACCGACACCCATATCGTGCCGGTGATCGTCGGCGACGCGCGCCTGTGCAAGGCGGCGAGCGACATGCTGATGGAAAAGCACAACATCTATATCCAGCCGATCAACTACCCGACCGTGCCCAAGGGCACGGAACGGCTGCGCATCACCCCGACGCCGCTCCATACCGATGAGATGATCATCGAGCTCCGGCATGCGCTGGTCAGCGTCTGGGCCAGCCTCGAACTGCCGCGCGAACGCCCCACCGCCAAGGTAAGCGCCGACAAGCTGACCAGCGGGGATCTGACGTTGAGCAACGCCGGCGGCTGAGGCTGGCTGGCGCATCGGCCGAAGCAGACTCGGAACGCACTCGATGTCAGCGCGTGGGGCCACCCCCACCCTTGATCCCTCCCCACAAGGGGGAGGGAGACGCGGACCGCGACCATCTCAGCTATCGCCTCCCTCCCCCTTGTGGGGAGGGAATGAGGGTGGGGGTGGCCACAGCCAGCGATGCTGGAGGTCAGGCCGGCGGCTGTTCGCCGCCGAAGTCGAGATTGGTCGGGCGGCTCAGGTAGCGCGGCCCCGGCTCGGTGGTGGCGACATCCGTGCCGACGGCTTCGAGCTGGAAGCGCCGAGCCCAGACCTTGCCGCTGCCGCGCAGGAAGAAGCCGTAGTGGATGGCGGCAGCCGCCTCGGGCACATCGAGCACGATGTGCCGTTCGGTCCAGCCGTTGCTGCCAGCAAGCGGGCCGTCCGGCCGGCGCATCAGGTTGTCGAAGCGCAGGTACCGTCCTTCTGCCGGATCGACCCGCATCCACAGCGTCGCGGTCTCGGCGGCCTCGGTCCGCAGTTCCGCCGTCAGCTTCAGCCTGTCGCCGCGATGCGCGTCGGCCATGATCGACTGCATCAGCACGGCGGTTTCGCCAGCCGCGCGATCGATGGCGTTGTCGCGATCGGGGCGACTCTCGATCAACGCGCTGCCGGGCGAATTGGGATCGATGCCGAGGCGGTAGGTGCCCTCGTTGGTGCCATGGGCGACGTGCCAGTCGGACGGCAGCTCGAGCGGGGCAAGATGCGCGGCGGCAATGCGGGCCGACAGCATGTTCCAGTTGGCGAAGCCGAACTGGCGCGCGACGAGCTCAAGCGCCTCGGAGTGCGAAATCTCCTGGCCGCGCTCGGCGAGGGCCTGGCGCAGTGCCTTGGCCATATGCTTGGAATCGAGAAAGGAATGCATGGTCTGATCCTCTGGCGGACAGCGCGTGGGGTCAGTGCTCGCATTGCCGACGGGCTGTCCATTGAGGGGTCAAACCCGGCTTTCGTCGTGGTGCATTCACCTTTCCCGTGAGGGCGCGAGCGGCAGGCTGCACCAGCCCTGCCTGTGCAGGATACCGGCGCCATCGAGTCTGTCAAAGGCTGGATTGTGACAGCGGAGCAAGCCAAGCTCCGGCCATGCAACTCCGTCTCCATTCCCGCTATCAGAACTCCGCCGGCCAGCGCGTGCGGATCGTGCTCAACCTCAAGGGCATCGGCTACGAGTATGTGCCGGTACCATCGGCCAGCTCACCGGAGTACCGCGCCATCAACCCGCAGGGGCTGATGCCGGCGCTGGAGATCGATGGGCGGATCGTAGCACAGTCGCTGGCGATCATCGGGCTGATCGAGGAACTCTACCCGGACCCGCCATTGCTGCCGGCAGATCCGCTCGATCGCGCCGAAGCGCGGGCCTTTGCGCTGCTGATCGCGGCAGACCTGCATCCGATCAACAACAATCGGGTGCGCAAGTATCTCGCCGGCCCGATGGGCGCCAGCGAGGCGCAGGTCGATGGCTGGTATCGGCACTGGATCGCCACGGCGTTCGCAAGCCTCGAGACGGCGCTGCAGCGCCGCACGCGCTCCACTCTTTACGGGTTTACCGATGCGCCTGGCCTGGCCGAAGCCTGCCTCGTGCCGCAGATGGCCAATGCCCGCCGCTTCGGCTGCGACCTCGCCCCCTACCCGCTGCTCGAAGCCCTCGATGCCTCCTGCCGCGACCTGCCGGAGTTCGTCGCGGCTCGGCCCGAGATGCAGGTGGATTACCCAGGCTAGACACTTCGCGGTGGCAGGTCCGCCGATGGACCAGCGAGACGACCTGAGGCGCTCAATGAAAAACGCACGCCGGTCAGCGGCGTGCGTTCCATACGTTGCGCTGTAACGCGCTTACTTCTGCGCCTTGATGGCGTCGCGGATCTCGGTGAGCAGCTTTTCCTCGGTGGTGGGAGCGGGCGGCGCGGCAGGAGCGGCGGCTTCCTTCTTGCGCAGGCGGTTGATGCCCTTGACCACGAGGAACAGCACGAAGGCGATGATGGTGAACTTCACCACGGCGTTGATGAACAACCCGTAGTTCAGCGTCGCGACGCCGGCGGCCTTGGCAGCGGCGACCGACGGGACCGGGATGTTGTTGGGGTTGGAGATGACAAGGAACAGGTTCGAGAAATCGATGCCGTTGAGGATCAGGCCGATCACCGGCATGAACAGGTCGTCGACGATCGACGAGACGATGGCGCCGAAGGCGGCGCCGATGATCACACCGATGGCGAGGTCGATAACATTGCCCTTGAGGGCAAAGTCGCGAAATTCCTTGAACATGTAAGTCCCCTTGGTTGGCGGCGCCGACCGGCATTCCCGTTCTCGGCAAATTGCCCAAGCCGCGCCCTCGCCGGAGTTTTTCTCGGTTTGGGCAACAAAGCAACTCAACTATTGGCGGCGGATCAGCGGCTTGTGGACGAGTTGCCCGCCGGCGGGGCGGCAGCCGCGCCCCCGCCACCCGACTTTGTGTGGCCTTGCGAGGGGGAGGGACGGGGCAGATATTGGGAGGCTGGGGGTACGGACTAGAACATGGTCGAGACGCTGACCGAGACACAGGATTCGCTGCGACAGGCGATCGAGCACATCCCGCAGGGCGTGGCGGTGTTCGATCGCGACCTGCGGCTCGTCACCTGCAACACGCGCTATGGCGAGCTGCTGGCGCTGCCGACCGACCTGATGCGGTCGGGCACCGCGCTCTACGACATGGCGCTGTTC
>JAEUMC010000396.1 GCA_016793415.1 Devosia sp.
AGGAGACGATCGGCGGGAGCTTTGCCGCGTCGAGGATCACCACCTTGTCGTAATGCGCATCGGCGTCGGAGTAGAGGGTCTTCCAGTACTCGACGGCGTGGTCGTAGGCGGCGCCCTTCGGCGCGCGCGGACGGCCCTTCACGTACTCGAAGGTCTTTTCATCCGGTGCAATGAGTCCGGCGCGGGCGCCGCCCTCGATGGTCATGTTGCAGACCGTCATGCGGCCTTCCATCGACAGCGAGCGGATGGCTTCGCCGGCGAACTCGATGACGTGGCCGGTGCCGCCGGCTGTGCCGATCTCGCCGATGATGGCGAGGATGATGTCCTTGGCGGTGACCCCCTCGGGCAGCTGGCCATCGACACGCACCAGCATGTTCTTGGCCTTCTGCTGGATCAGCGTCTGGGTGGCGAGCACGTGCTCGACTTCCGAGGTGCCGATACCGTGCGCCAAGGCGCCGAACGCGCCATGCGTCGAGGTGTGGCTGTCGCCGCAGACGATGGTCATGCCGGGGAGGGTAAAGCCCTGTTCGGGGCCGACGATGTGCACGATGCCCTGACGCTTGTCGAAGGGATCGTAATACTCGATGCCGAAATCCTTGGTGTTCTCGGCGAGCGCGGCGATCTGGATGGCGCTTTCCGGATCGGGATTGGGCAGCGAACGGTCGGTGGTGGGGACGTTGTGATCGACCACGGCCAGGGTGCGCTCGGGCGCCCGGACCTTGCGGCCGTTCATGCGCAGACCCTCGAAGGCCTGCGGGCTCGTCACCTCGTGGACCAGGTGGCGATCAATGTAAATAAGGCTGGTCCCATCCTCGTTGTTGGAAACAAGGTGATCGTCCCAGATCTTATCGTACAGAGTTCTGCCGGCCATTTTTGCTGGAGGTTCCACTCGGGGGTTAAGGAGTAACGGGGGGTTCTAAGCCCCGCTCGTATGTCAGGTCAAGATTGGCTGCCGCCGCAGCGCTTACAAGGGTGCCATGCGCGCGGCGGTATCAGGCAGGCTGCGAACCCGGAAGGCCCCCAGCAGAGTGGTGTCGATGCCGATGTGACGGCGGTTCCAGCGGGCAATGGCCAACTGGGCCACGGCGCGCGACAGGGCGTTGACCGCGGCGGCGCCGACGAGCCCGAAAACCGGGATGACCGCCAGCTCGAGCAGCAGGCCGGCCAGCATGATGGAGCCCCAGATCCGCACGTAATCGCGCTCGTGTCCGGTCATCATCATGACGATGCGCGAGGGGCCGGTGGCGGCATCGAACAGGAGGCCGACGCTCAGCAGGATCAGCACCCAGTAGCCGGCCGTGGAATGATCGCCGAACAGCATCAGGATCTGGTTGCCGAACACCAGGTAGCCGAGGAACACGGCGAGCGAGAAGGCGAAGCCGGCCCAGGCACACAATGCGGTGATCGCCTGCGCCTGCCTCAATTCGCCGGCATGGTAGTGGCGCGACACCATCGGCGCGACGACCAGTGTGATGGCAAACATGAACAGAGTCAGCAGTCCGGCGGTGCGGAAGGCATTGAAGTAGATGCCGGCCGCCTCGGCGGTGACGAGCAGGCCGATGAAGATGGTGTCCATGTTGAGCGCGGCGGAATCGATCACCGTGCCGATCAGGAACCAGCGGCTGGCCGTACCGTGCTCGCGCCAATAGGGACGAAGCGTCGCGAAGCCCGGTGCGATCTCGTAGCGCCGGAGGCGGGCAAGGGCATATTGCAGTGCCAGCGCCACCGCCAGCAGCAGTCCGGTCAGCAGCAGCGCCTGCCAGCCGGTGAGCGGCGCGCCGAGCGCGAACAGCGCAACGATGGCGAGCGGGGTGAGAACCCGCCAGAGCACGTCGCGCGGCGCCAGCGCCGTCCACACCGAGCCCTGGGCGCGCAGCGCCGAGGACCAGTACTCGGCAAAAGCCATCGGCAGGATCAGCGCCGCGGCGGCATAGAGGTGCCAGGTCGGGCCGACGAACAGCCCGGCAAGCGCGGCCCCGCCCAGCATCAGCACGGTGAGCACGAGGCCGGCGAGCAGCGTCAGCGCACCGCCGGAGCGCAGCGCCGACAGCGCCAGGTCGTGCCGGCCGGCCACCTCTTCCTCCGGCCAGTAGCGGAGGATGGCGGTCTGCTGGCCCATCGAAGCGCCGATGGCGAGAACGGTGGCGAGGCTCAGGCCGAAGGCGAAATAGCCATACTCGGCGGCACCCATGGTGCGCGAGAGCACCACGTACATCAGGTAGGTCAGCCCGGCAGTCGCAACCTTGATCAGAAGCGATGCCAGCGACCGGCTGAGGCCGGTACGCAGCAGGGTGCGAAGATCGGAGGAAGCGCTGGACATGGCGGGCCGTCGAGGAAGAGAGGGCCGACTATGGCAGCGGGATGCTCACAAGGTCTTACCGTCATCGTCTTGTGTTGTGGCCACTCGACAACGGATGCCGCCGGACGCAGAGTTCGAGCCATGGGGGACGGGAGTCAGGGCGATGAATGAGGCGGCGGCTGTCGATACGCGTGCGAAACTGATCGCGCGGGCAGAAGGCTACCAGTCGTCGGAGCCCAGCTTTGCGCGGTTCCTCAAAGCGGTGGCCGAAGCGACCGATCCCGAAGACCTCGCCATGCATCCGGCCGACCAGCTGGAAGCGACGTTCCGCAAATCCTACGGCCGGTTGGGCAAGCGCGAACTGGCGAGCCACAATGTCTATGTGGTGCCGCCGGAACTGCCTGGAGGGCTCGAGATCGTCGAGGTGTTCTCGGCCGACATGCCGTTCATCGTCGACAGCGTGCTGGCGGCGATCCGCGCCCGCGGCGGGGTGATCCGCTTCATCACCCATCCGGTGCTGCAGTTCGACCCGGCGACCTATCGGGTGCTCGAGGTCCCGGCACCAGGCAGCCGGCTCGAAAGTTTCCTGCATGTCGAGATCGACCCGCTCGCCGATATCGTTCAGCGCGAGGCCCTGAAGGGCGAGATCGACGACACGCTGACCGATGTCGGACGAGCCGTAGCCGGCTGGCGGCCGATGCTGGCGCGGGTGAAGAAGGCAATGGCGGATTGGCACGCCCATGCCCCCAAGGCGCCGCCGGCGCAGGTGGCCGAGGCCATGCATTTCCTCGGCTGGTTGGCCGAGCACAATTTCACCTTCCTCGGCATGCGCGAGTACAAGCTCGAGCCGGCGAGGGAGGCCGACGGGGTTGCAACGCCCGCAAAACTCGTGCCGGTGCATGACAGCGAACTCGGCATCCTCGAAGACCCGAACGTGCTGTTCCTGCGCTCCGGCCCCAATTACGTGGAGATGACCGAGCAGCACTTCGCTTTTCTCGCCGAGCCGGCGCCGATCATGGTCACCAAGGCCAATATCCGCTCGCGGGTGCACCGGCGCGCCTACATGGATTATGTCGGGGTGAAGCTCTACGACCGCGAGGGCGCCACCTCCGGCGAGCTTCGTATCCTCGGGCTGTTCACCTCGATGTCGCTGGCGGCGCCCAATACCGACGTGCCGCTGATCAGGAAGAAGATCACCGAGGTGCTGCGCGAAGCCGGGCAGGATCCGCAGAGCCATGCCGGCAAGGCGCTGATGAACGCGCTCGACACGTTTCCGCGCGACGAGCTGTTCCAGATCTCCGAGCCGCAGCTCTACGAGTTCGCCACCATCATCGCGAGCCTGGTCGATCGGCCGCGGGTGCGGGTGCTGAGCCGCATCGACCGCTTCGACAATTTCGTCTCGGTGCTCGTGTTCGTGCCGCGCGACCGCTACGATTCCGACGTGCGGGCAGTGATCGGCAGCTATCTCGCCGAGGTCTACGAAGGGCGGATGTCGGCGTTCTATCCCAGCTTCCCCGAGGGCGAGCTGGTGCGGGTGCATTTCATCATCGGGCGCAATGGCGGGGTGACGCCGACGCCGAGCCGCGATGAGCTGGAGCAGGGGGTGGCGGAGCGCATCCGCACCTTCGGCGACCGGCTGGTGGCCGCGGCAGAGGATTCGGCTGATATTGCCGACTATCTCGAGGCCTTCCCGCCCGATTATCAGGCGGTGCATTCGGCCGAGGCGGCGCTCGGCGATATCGCGGTGATCCGCCTCTTGCCGGACGAGCGGGCGATTGCACTGCGGCTCGGGGCGCGCGAAGGCCGCAGCGCCATGGGGCTCAAGGTCTATCATCAGGGCAGCCCGATTGCGCTCAGCGACCGCGTGCCGATGCTGGAGAATTTCGGCTTCCGGGTGATCGACGAGGACACCTTTACGGTCAAGCCGCTGCACGGCGCCGCGACCTACCTGCACGACATGCTGCTCGAGGCCGATGACGGGCTCGACCTCGACGACCGGGCGCTGGGCGAAAAGATCGAGACGGCCATCCTCGCGGTCTGGCGGCGCGAGGCCGAGAGCGACGGGCTCAACCAGCTGACGCTGAAGGCGGGACTCGGCTGGGACGATGTCGAGGTGCTGCGGGCGCTGACCCGCTATCTCAAGCAGGTCGGGATTCCCTATTCGCGCGACTACCTCAATTCGGTGATGGCGCGGCATGCCGATGTCTCGGCCGCGCTGGTGACGCTGTTCCACGCCGAAAACGACCCGCATTTCTCCGGCGACCGCAAACGCGCCACTGCCGAGGCGCGCGAGATCATCGCGGCGGCCGTCGAAGCCACCACCTCGCTCGACGAGGACCGGATCCTTCGCCGCTACCTCAACCTCACCGAGGCAGTGGTGCGCACCAATGCCTATCAGCGCGACCAATCGGGGGCGCGGCGGCCGGCGCTGGCGCTGAAGTTCGATTGCGCCAAGGTCGAGGCGCTGCAGGAACCCAAACCCTATCGCGAGATTTTCGTCTATTCGCCGCGGGTCGAGGGGCTGCACCTGCGCTTCGGGCCGATCGCCCGCGGCGGGTTGCGCTGGTCGGACCGGCCGGAGGATTTCCGCACCGAGGTGCTGGGGCTGGTGAAGGCGCAACAAGTGAAGAACGCCATCATCGTGCCGGTGGGAGCCAAGGGCGCGTTCGTCCCCAAGCAGACGCCGATGGGAGCCGATCGCGAGACGCAACTGCGCGAGGGCACGGTCTGCTACAAGATTTTCGTCTCGACCCTGCTCGACGTCACCGACAACCTCGAAGTCGATACCGTGGTGCCGCCGCCCGACGTGATCCGGCGCGATGGTGACGACCCGTACCTGGTGGTGGCCGCCGACAAGGGAACGGCGAGCTTTTCCGATACTGCCAACGCCATTGCCGTCGATCGGGATTTCTGGCTTGGCGACGCCTTCGCTTCGGGCGGCTCGGCCGGCTACGACCACAAGAAGATGGGGATCACGGCACGCGGCGGCTGGGAGGCGGTGAAGCGGCATTTCCGCGAACTCGACCGCGACATCCAGACGACGCCGTTCACCGTGGTCGGCGTCGGCGACATGAGCGGCGACGTGTTCGGCAATGCCATGCTGCTGTCGCCTCAGACGCGGTTGATCGCGGCGTTCGACCATCGCGACATCTTCATCGATCCCGACCCGGATTCGACGGTGAGCCTTGCCGAGCGCAAAAGGCTGTTCGAGCTGCCGCGTTCGAGCTGGCAGGACTACAACCCGGAGCTGTTGTCGAAAGGCGGCGGGGTCTATTCGCGCAGCGTCAAGACGGTGCCGCTGTTCGCCGAGGCGCGGAAGGCGCTGGGGCTCAACTCCGATGCGGTGACGCCCAACGACGTGATCCGCGCCATCCTCAAGGCGCAGGTCGACCTGCTGTGGTTCGGCGGCATCGGCACCTATGTGCGGTCGAGCAGCGAGACCGAGGCGCAGGCCGGCGACAAGGCGAACGATGCGGTGCGGATCAGCGGCGCCGAAATCCGGGCGCTGGTGGTGGGCGAGGGTGCCAATCTGGGGGTGACGCAGCTCGGCCGGGTCGAATATGCGCTGAAAGGCGGGCGGATCAACACCGATGCGATCGACAATTCGGCCGGGGTGAATTCGTCCGACCTCGAGGTGAACATCAAGATCGCGCTCGGCGCGCTCACTCGCACCGGGCAGCTGACCACGCAGGTGCGCAACGAGTTCCTCGCCTCGATGACCGACGAAGTGGCGGCGCTGTGCCTGAAGAACAACTACCTGCAGACGCTGGCGCTGAGCGTCGAGGAAGCGCGCGGGCTCGCCGCCTTCCCCGAACATGTTGCGCTGATCGAGGCGCTGGAAGCCTCGGGCGAGTTGCACCGGGCGGTGGAGTTCCTGCCCGACAACGCGGCGCTCCGGCACCGCGCCCAGGGTGGCAAGGGGCTGACCCGGCCGGAACTGGCGGTGCTGCTGGCCTACGCCAAGAACGTCGTCAATGCCGACCTGCTGAAGACCGGCGTGCCTGACGATCCGTACCTGGGACGTGAGCTCTACCGCTATTTCCCCGATCGGCTGATCGAGACCTTCGAGGATACGGTCACTCACCACCGGCTGCGCCGCGAGGTGATCGCCACGGTGCTTTCTAACGCCATGATCAATCGCGGCGGGCCGGGCTTCGTCAACGAGATGATGGCGGCTTCTAGCGCCGATGCCGGGCAGGTGGCGGCCGCCTATGCGGCGGCACGCGACGTCTATGGCACGCCCGATCTCAACCGTGACATCGACGGGCTCGACGGCACGGTGCCGGGCAAGACCCAGCTGACGCTCTATGCCGAGGTGCAGGCGCTGCTGAAGCGCGAGACGCTGTGGTTCCTGCGCAATGGCCGCTTCGACCATGGGCTGCGGCCATTGGTCGATCGCTACCAGGACGGCATCGGGCAGGTCCGCTCGATGATCGGCGGGCTGCTCGGCGGCTATTTCGAGGGAACGATCGGCGAGCGGACGGCGCGGCTCGAAGCCGCCGGCGTGAAGCGCGAGATGGCCCGGCGCTTCGCCGAGCTACCGGTGCTGTCGCTCGGTACCGACATCGTCCTGGTGGCGGAGCGGACGCGCACGCCGGTGGCCGATACGGCGATCGCGTTCTTCGGCGTGCTCGATACGTTCAAGCTCGGGCGGGTGATCGAAGAGGGCAACGCCATCGTCCTTGCCGACAAGTTCGACCGCATGGCGCTCGACCGGGCGCTCGCCAATCTGCTCCGAGCCCAGCGCGACCTCACGGCGGATGCACTGGCGACCAACAACGGCGCGGTCGATACCCGGCTCAAGGCCTGGCGCGAGGCGCAGCCCGAGGCGATCGCCCGGGTGGCCGACGCCGTGCAGGGGCTGACTGAAGGCGAGATGACGGTGTCGCGGTTGTCGGTCGCCGCCGGACTGCTCGGGGATCTGGCGCGCAGCACCTGATCCCCGCTGCCGTCAGTGCCGGAAGTGGCGCATGCCGGTCATGATCATGGCGACGCCGGCTTCGTCGGCTGCGGCGATCACCTTGTCGTCGTTGACCGAGCCCCCGGGCTGGATCACCGCGGTGGCGCCGGCTTCGACCGCTGCCAGCATGCCGTCGGGGAATGGGAAGAACGCGTCCGACGCGACCACCGAGCCGGCGGTCAACGCGCCGTCGATGCCGGCTGCCTCGGCCGCGTCGATCGATTTGCGGTGCGCGACGCGTGAAGAATCGAGCCGGCTCATCTGGCCGGCGCCGATGCCGACGGTGGCGCCGTCCTTGACGTAGATGATGGCGTTCGACTTGACGTGCTTGGCGACCTTCATGGCGATCTTCAGGTCGCGCAGCTCGGCTTCGGTCGGCTGCTTTTTGGTCACCACCTTGAATTCGGTGTCGTCGACATTGCGGTCGTCGCGGCCCTGCACCAGCAGCCCGCCGGCCAGCGATTTCACGGTCAGGCCGCCGGCCTTGGGGTCGGCGAGGGCGCCGGTGAGCAGGAGGCGCAGGTTCTTCTTGGCTGCGATGGTCTGGATCGCTTCCTCGGTGGCGTCGGGGGCGACGATCACCTCGGTGAACACTTTGACGATCTCGGTGGCGGTGGGACCATCGATGGTCTGGTTCAGTGCCACGATGCCGCCGAAAGCGCTGACCGGGTCGGTGCGCAGCGCCAGCTGGTAAGCCTCGATCAGCGAGGCGCCCGTCGCAAAGCCGCAGGGGTTGGCGTGCTTGATGATGGCGACGGCCGGGACGGCAGGGTCGAACTCGGAGACCAGCTCGAAAGCGGCGTCGGTGTCGTTGAGGTTGTTGTAGCTCAGCGCCTTGCCCTGTACCTGGCGGGCGGTGGCGACGCCGGGGCGCTGCTCGCCGGTGGTGTAGAAGGCGGCCCACTGGTGCGGGTTCTCACCGTAGCGCATCACTTCCTTCAGCCGGCCGGCAAACGAGCGGTACGGCATTTCGGCATAGTCGAGTGTCCGCGCAAACCAGCCCGAGATCACCGAGTCATAGGCGGCGGTGCGGGCATAGGCCTTGGCGGCGAGGCGCTGGCGCAGCGCGTAGGGCACGCCGCCCGAAGTGCGGATGTGCTCGAGCACCGCGTCATAGTCGGCTGGGTCGACGATGACCGTGACATAGGCGTGGTTCTTGGCCGCCGAACGGATCATTGCCGGGCCGCCGATATCGATGTTCTCGATGGTCTCGTCGTAGGAGGCGCCTTTGGCGATGGTCTCCTCGAACGGGTAGAGGTTCACCACGACGAGGTCGATGGCGCCGATCTGGTGCTCGTCCATCGAGGCTTTGTGGGTGGGGTTGTCGCGCACCGAGAGGAGGCCGCCATGCACCTTGGGGTGCAGGGTCTTCACCCGGCCGTCCATCATTTCGGGGAAGCCGGTCAGATCGGAGATGTCGCGCACCGCGGCGCCGGTGCCGGCGATCAGCTTGTGAGTGCCGCCGGTCGACACCAGTTCGACCCCGAGCCCCGCCAACCCCTTGGCGAAGTCAGCCATCCCGGTCTTGTCGAAGACGCTGAGCAGGGCGCGCTTGATGGGAATGATGGCGTTGGACATGGGGGCTCCGTCACGGTTGAAGGGGGGCCCAGGCGAGCGGCAGCTGTCGTTCGCGTTCCCCGATGGTGGCCCATCTCTTCTCGCCAGTCGCGCGAACGCGGGCCTTATTGCAGAAACGACCAAGCTTGGAAAGGTGCCCGGGTCAGTTCTCTTCGAGGGTAAAGATCCAGCTCACTTCGCTGGCGTCGGAGACCAGGGTGTCGAGCACCAGCTGCTTGGTGCGGTGGAAGCCGAAATAGGCCGATTGGCGCACACTGTCCTCGATCCGCATCTCGGCGCCTTCCCAGAGGAAAGTCCAGACGGCGCCGGAGTTGAGGCGCAGCCGCACCAGGTCGTCGGTCAGCTGCACTTCGGTCTGGTGCGCGAGGTGGAAGCGGATCGCCGCGGCCCCGGAGACGCGGCTGCGGTGGCGCACGAAGCGATCCTGCCCGACCAGGGTCTTGCCCTCGGCGAGCAATGTCAGGTGGCGCTCCAGCGTGACGCCGAAGCGCTCGGCATAGCCATGCGAGGTGATGACCAGCGTGTCGTCAGCGCTGCGGGCCTCGATCTCGCTCGGGCGGCCGAGCTGGATCAGGCGCCCGGCCAGCGGGCCGGAGGGCGCGATCGCCGCTGCCGACTGGGCGTTGATGGTAGGCGCTGAGTGGGCGATGCCCTGGCGGAACAGCAGTGCATCGTCATAGTCGGACGGCGCCGGGCCGCAGTTGCAGACCACCAGGTCGCGGCCATGGCTGAACTCGAACGCCATGGCACTGGCGTGGGCGTGGGCGGTGAATTCGGGATCGGCGACGAGGCCGGAATCGGCAACGACGATCGAGCGCCCGGCGATCAGCCGGCCATAGCCACCGGCGGTGCCGGTCTGGCGGGCGCGGGCGGCGCTTTGCGCCTGGATCGCAACGATCAGGTCGTGCGGCATCTGGCCGGTGCCGTTGAAGTAGGCCGGCTCACCGGTGCCGAGCGAGATGGCGTCGAGCGCCCGGTGCATGCTCTCGGTCAGTTCCTCGAGGTCGCGCGAGGCCTGCTCGTGGTCGCGGCGCAGCGCCAGCTTGATGGTGATGAGTTCGATCAAGAGCTGGATCTGGATCTTGGCCGAGCGGGTACGATGCAGCCCGTCTTCGTCGATCTGGGTGTCGACGAGGTTGAGCACGTGGCGGACCCGCGCCTCGACCTCGGCGTTGGAGCGATCGGCACAGAGCGCCACGCCGACCAGCGCGATGGCGACGAGCAGCGCATCGACCGGGTCGGTGGCGAGCAGGGCGCGGATCTTCAGCGACGAGATCTGGGTGGAGAGCGAGCGGGCGATCTGCTGGGTCTGTTCGAGCGAGGCGCCCTCGACCAGAATGTTGTAGTGCCGCAGCCAGTTGAGCACCCGGCGTGCGGTGAGTGCCGGGTTCCAGCTGTCGCGGTTGAAGTGGCCTTCGCGCCCGATCCAGTCGAGCGTCATGGTGCGGGCGAAGCGGCGCTCCTCGTCGGTACGGGCGTCGCGGAAGTGCCTGAGCCAGGCAAAGGCCTGCAGATCGTCCTGCCAGTCGTCGTGGTCGACTTCGAGTGAGAACGGCGAGACGCCATGGGTGTCGACGAGCTTGGACGCCAGCAGGTAGCGGCCCTGCATCATCTCGAGGATGGTTTCCCGATCGGTGGGGCGGAACTCGGCGAGCGCGCCGATCAGGTCATCATTGCTCGGGCCGGTCCAGGTCCAGCGGATCAGCGGATTGGTGACGATATGATCGGCCGCGGACAGCAAGGTGCGGCGTGCGAGGAAACGCAGCGAATGTGCCAAGTCTACGTCCTCACATACGTTTGGCCGGCGGGCTCTGATAGGCCCGCTCGGACGACTTGCCAAGGGCCAGCCAAGTTATCTAGCGACGCCGGAAGCGTGCAACGAAGAACCCATCGAGCGTGCCGCCCTTATCCCCAGGAACCAGCATGCCGGGGTGGGTGCGGACGAACCCATCGGGGGTGACGGCCTCGGTGAGGCCGGGCAGTTCGTCGGCGCCAACGGAAAAGGCCACGACGTCGTCACGGGCAGCAAGCCAGCGGGCCTGCTCCTCGCCCTCGCCGGGTTCCAGCGAGCAGACGCAATAGACCAGCACGCCACCGGGAGTAAGCCACCCTAATGCGCGCTCGATGAACCGGCGCTGAAGAGCAACCCGGCCGGCGATATCGGCGGTGCTGCGGTGCCAGACCACTTCGGGATGCCGGCGGAACGTGCCGGTGGCCGAGCAGGGTGCATCGAGCAGGATGCCATCGAACTTCTGGGTCGGCTCCCAGGCCAGCGCATCGGCAGTGACGACCTCAGGGGTCATCTGCAGCCGCGCAAAATTCTGCGTCATGCGGGCGACGCGATCGGGCTCGTTATCGATGGCGGTGACGGCGTAGCCGGCGTTGACCAGCTGCGCGGTCTTGCCGCCGGGGGCGGCGCAGAGATCGAGCACGCGGGCGCCGGGGGAGAGTTTGAGCAGCCGCGCCGGGATGGCAGCGGCGGCATCCTGCACCCACCAGCGACCGGCATCATAGCCGGGCAGCGCCTCGACCGGGCGATCGCGTTCGTCGATGCGGACGGTATCGGCAAGCACCGGGGCGGCGCCGAGTTCATCGATCAGCTGCGGCTCAAGCGATCTGAGCGTCAGGTCGAGCGGCGCGCCATCCAGCAGCGCATCGGCAAAATCCTCGAGCGCGTCCTCGCCATAGCTGTCGCGCCAGAGCGGGCCGAGCGTCTCGGGGAACAGCGCCTGGTAGGGCAGATGGCGCAAGGCGTGCGCTTCGCCCTGGGCGCGGCGCAGCACGGCGTTCATCAGCTTGGAAAGATGCTGGCTGCGGGTGTCGCGCTTACTGGCCTCGACGGCGAGGAAGATGGCGCTGTGGTCGCCGAGCTCGGGCAAGAACACCAGGTGGGCGAGGCTGAGCCTGAGGATCGCTTCGAACAGCCCGGATTTCTTCGGGATGCCGCGGTCGAGAAACCTCGAGATCATCAGGTTGAGCTGGCCGTGCCGGCGCAGCGCCACGGTCACCAGCTTGTTGGCCAGCGCGCGGTCGCGGCCGTCCTCGATTTCCGATTGCGAAAAGGGGGCGAAGTTCGCCCCCTTGAGTACCTGATCGAGCCGTTCGGCTGCCAGCAGCCTCAGCTTCAGTCCAGGTGGGTGTTTCTGTTTCTTCAACGAGCTCAGCCCCAGGGTCCGCGCGAGCTATTGCCATTCTCGCTCGAGCCTGTCGAGGGGACACGCCAACCGCCGCCGGTATTGCGCGGGGCGCCATCGTCGGCCGGAGGTTGCGGCGCAGGGCGGCGACCGGTGCGATCGACCTGCATTTCGCCGGCGATGCGCTGCAGCTGGGCGATGCGGTTCTCGACGTTCGGATGGGTCGAGAACAGGTTGTCCATGCGCTGCCCGTTGAGCGGATTGAAGATGTACATGTGGGCCTGGGCCGGGTTGCGCTCGGCCGGTACGTTGACCGTGCGCTGCGCCAGCTGGCTGATCTTGCTGAGCGCCGACGCGAGGGCCAGCGGGTCGCCGGAGATTTCGGCGCCATCCTTGTCGGCCTCGTACTCGCGGGTGCGGCTCACCGCCATCTGCACCAGGGCGGCGGCGATGGGGGCGACGATAACCGCGATCAGCACGCCGATCGGCCCCAGCGGGTTGTCGCGCGAATTGCCGCCGCCGAAGAACAGGCCGAACTGCGCCAGCATCGAGATGGCGCCGGCAATGGTGGCGGTCATCGTCATGGTGAGCGTGTCGCGGCTGCGGATATGGGCCAGCTCATGCGCCACCACCGCCGCGACCTCGCGCGGCTCGAGATAGCGCAACAGGCCTGCCGAGACGGCAACAGCGGCGTTTTGCGGGTTGCGGCCGGTGGCGAAGGCGTTGGGCTGCTCGGTGTTGATGACGTAGAGCTTGGGCATCGGGATGCCGGCGCGCTGCGAGAGCGCCTCGACCGTCTTGTAGAGGTCGGGCTGGGTGCGCGGGTCGACTTCGACGGCGTTCTGCATGCGCAGCACCATCTTGTCGGAGTTCCAGTAGGCGAAGAGGTTGGTGAGCGCAGCAATGATGAAGGCGATCCACATGCCGCCGGTGCCCCCGACGAAGTAGCCGACCGCCATGAAGATGGCGGTGAGGACCGCGAGCAGGACCGAAGTGCGGAGGAAGTTGAGCATTGCCGTTAAGTCTTGTACCTCGTGAGCGTCTGAACTGAAAAGTACATGGGAAGGCGTGGGGTTCCCCACAAGGACCCTGTCGAAACGGTAACCTGATGGACGAAACCCCACAAGCCAGGCCTCCCGTCAGCCCTGCCGCGCAGCGGGCCCTCGACGAAGCGGCAGCTCGCCGCGCCGAAATCGACGCGAAGGCTGGCGCCGGCAAAGGCGAGAAGGGCGGCCGTGGCGGGCTCGATCCGGCTCGCTACGGCGACTGGGAAATCAAAGGCCTGACAGCGGACTTCTAGGCCGCTGCCGGCACTGCCACGCCACCGAACAGGCCGATGACGATGCCCTGGATCACCAGTACGGCGAGCGCATAGCCGCCGTCGATGGCGGTCAGCTTCCACGGCAAGCCCTGGTAGCGGTGGTTGAGGATCAGGAAGGTGAGCACGAACCCCGCCCACATGTGGACGCCGGCAAGGATGCCGTTCCATAGATCGGTCGTCCCGAACAAGGCCGGAGTGATAAGGGCGATGAAGTAGGCGGTGACCAGCTGGACGGCAAAGCCCCAGGCGAAGGGCGTCCAATCGGCGCCATTCATCTGGTCGCGGGTCTTGCCGATGGCGCTCAGCCATTGCTTGCCGAGCACGTTGTACCAGATGGCGCCAAAGCCCATGCTGGCGACGGCGGCGACGACAATCGCCAGCCAGTTGACGGCAAAATGCATGATCGATCCCCCTCCCGCTTCATGCGGAACCCGAACTTACGGCGATTTGAGGGATTTGGGGAGGTGGCCAGTGGTTCCGGCCACCCTGCGCTCGGGCCCTACAGCCCGCCCATCTTGCAGATCAGCTTCCACTCGGCATCGGTCACCGGGGAGACCGACAGGCGGGAAAGCCTGACCAGCGCCATATCGGCGAGTTCGGGCGTCCTCTTGATGGTCTCGAGCGTCACGGGCTTGGGCAGTTTCTTCACCGGCAGCACGTCGACGCACTCCCAGACGATCTTGCCGTTCTCGTTCGGCTCGGCGGTGGAATCGGGATGGGCCAGGGCCACCACCTTGATGATGCCGACGATCTCCTTGCCGATGTTGGAGTGGTAGAAGAATGCCTCGTCGCCGAGCTGCATCGCCTTCATGTTGTTGCGCGCGGTGTAGTTGCGCACGCTGTGCCACTCCTCGGGAACCCCACGTGCCACCACGTCGTCGTAGGAATTGACGTTGGGTTCCGATTTCATCAGCCAGTAGGCCATCGTCGCCTCACTTGTTGGTGTTGTTGATCCCGAGATGCCAGCGCTTGATGGTCATGGAATCGAATACCCCCTTCACCACGAACGGGTCTTGGTTGAAGGTCGCCTGCGCAGCTTCGAGGTTCTCGGCCTCGATCACCACGATCGAGCCGGTCATATCGCCATTGTCGTCGAGGAACGGGCCAGCCAGCACCAGGCGGCTGCCGAGGCTGTCGAGGTGTTTCAAATGTTCGGGGCGCACTTCCTGGCGACGGGCAAGGCCGTTCGGCCGATCATGCGCGATCAAGGCATAAAGCAAAGTCATTCCTCCCGTTTGAGCGGCCGCGACATCAGGCCGGCTACGATATCTGAAATGGTGGTGGTGCCGCCGAGCAGCAGGTTTACCGCATCGATGAGCGGAGCGTCGATCAGCAGTTGGTCGGCCAGTTGCTTCGCCACCGGCGCGGTAAGCGCGCCCTCGGCGAGCTCTGATCCTGGGCTTTCGCCACGGCCGAGGCTCATGCCATAGCGGTAGTTGCGCGACTGCGTCGAGGTGCAGCTCAGCGTCAGATCGCCCAGGCCGGCGAGGCCGGTGAGGGTCGAGGCGCTGCCACCCATGCGGACGACGAGGCGGGTGAGTTCGGCAAAGGCGCGGGCCAGCAGCGCCGAGCGGGCCGAGGCGCCGAGGCCGGCGCCATCCACCGCGCCGCAGCCGAGTGCGTAGACGTTCTTCAGCGCCCCGGCCAGCTCGACACCCAGCCGGTCATCGGCGGCATAGAGCCGGAAGGTCGGTCCGGCGAGGGCCGCAGCAACCGTCGAGGTCGCTTCGGGGTCGTCGCCGGCCAGCGTGACGGCGGTGGGACGTCCGGCCGCGACGTCGGCGGCAAAGCTCGGGCCGCTCAGCACATAGGGGATGGCGGTCGGCGACACCTCCGCCAGCACTTCGCTCTGCCGCTTCAACGTACCGTGTTCGAGGCCCTTGGCGGTGAGCACGACCGGCAGGTGCGCCAAGGCCGCGGCAATCGGTTTCAGCGCGGCGCGGCTTGCCTGCGCCGGCACGGCGAGAACGACCAGGTCGGCATCCGGCAGCGCCAGGGCACCGGTGATGCGCTCGGAAAGCGGCTGGGCACCGAGATGGGCGCTGTTGCGGTGGTTGCGGTTGATGTCGTCGATCGCAGTGGGGTCGCGGCCGACCAGTGTCACTTTGCGGCCGGCAATGGCCGCGGCCTGCGCCAGCGCGGTGCCCCAGGCGCCGGCGCCCACCACGGCGACGCGTTCAAGCGCCATGACCGAGCCCCATATCGGCGCTGTCGAGGGGCCAGCGCGCCCTGGCGGCGACGTCGAGCGGGTCGGCGGCACCGAGCGCCAGCCGTTCGGCTCCGGCCCAGGCCACCATGGCGCCATTGTCGGTACAAAGCGGGATCGGCGGAATGATCAAGGTGGCGCCGGCCTCGGCGGTCGCTTCGCGCAGGGCCGCGCCGATCGCCTTGTTGGCGGCAACTCCCCCAGCGACCACCAGCCGCGGCGGTTGGTCGGGGAGCTCGGCCGCATATTTCGTGAGCGCCGCGCGGGCCCGGGTGGCGACGATTTCGGCAACCGTGCGCTGGAAGCTCGCACAGATATCGGCGACGTCCTGGTCGGTGAGCGGCGCCTGCTGCTCGGCGGCCAGGCGGACGGCGGTCTTCAAACCCGAGAAGGAGAAATCCAGCCGATCCTCCTTCAGCAGGGGCTTGGGGAACTTGAAGCGGTACGGATCGCCTTTCGCTGCCAGCTTTTCGACTTCCGGACCGCCGGGGTTGCCGAGCCCGAGGAGCTTGGCCACCTTGTCGAAGGCCTCGCCCAGCGCGTCGTCGATGGTCGTGCCCCAGCGCTGATAATCGCCGACGCCGCGCACCAGAACGAACTGGCTGTGCCCGCCCGAGACCAGCAGCATCAGGTAAGGAAAGGCGATGCCGTCGGTGAGCCGGGCGGTGAGCGCATGCGCCTCGAGGTGGTTCACCGCGATCAGCGGCTTGCCCAGCGCCGCGGCGATCGCCTTGGCGGTGGTGAGGCCGACCAGCACGCCGCCGATCAATCCGGGGCCGGCGGTCGCGGCGACCGCATCGACCTCGCTCAGCCGGATCCCGGCGCTCTCGGCGGCGCGTTCGATGATGTGATCGAGATGGCTGACATGGGCACGCGCCGCCAGTTCCGGCACCACGCCGCCATACGGCGCATGCTCCTCGAGCTGGCTGCGCACGATGTTGGAGAGGATGGTGGCGTGGCCCGAGTTGTCGCGCTCGACGATCGAGGCGGCGGTTTCGTCGCAGCTGGTTTCGATGCCGAGCACTCTCATCAAACTTGTCCGTTACCTCTCCAAGGGGTAAGCCCAGCCCGGCTTTGGCCTACAATAGGTATGAACTGAAATGCAATCGGCGCCGTTCCTCCGCATCGGGACCCGTGGCTCCATGCTGGCGCTGGCCCAGGCGCGGCTGACACAGCGGCTATTGGCCGAGGCGCATGGCATCGATCCCGAGCGGATCGAAATCCGCGTCATTACCACCAGTGGCGACAAGCTCACCGACCGGCCGCTCAGCGAGGCGGGCGGCAAGGGGCTGTTCTCGCGCGAGATCGAGGCGGCGCTCGCCGCCGGCGAGGTCGACCTCGGCGTCCATTCGAGCAAGGATCTCGCGTCGTATTTGCCCGACGGTATGGTGCTGGCGGCGTTCCTCGAGCGCGAGGACGTGCGTGATGCCTTCGTGTCGCTGCACTACGCCGGTGTCGATGCGCTGCCCCAGGGGGCGAAACTCGGCTCCTCTTCGATCCGCCGGGCGGCGCAGATGCTGCGGTTGCGGCCGGACCTCGAGGTGGTGCAGTTCCGCGGCAATGTCGACACCCGTCTCCAAAAGCTCGAGGCCGGCGTCGCCGATGCAACGCTCCTGGCGGTGGCTGGGCTCAACCGGCTGGGTAAAGAGAACAAGATCACCGCCTATCTCGATCCGCTCGAGTTCCTGCCGGCGCCGGCGCAGGGCGCCATCGGCATCGAGATCCGCGAAGCCGACCGCCGCACTGCCGAACTGGTCGCCGTGCTGAACCATGCGCCGACCGCCACCACCATCGCAGCCGAGCGGGCGCTGCTGGCAACTCTCGACGGTTCGTGTCGAACCCCGATCGGGGCGTTTACCGAATTGAATGGGGTTTCGTGCAGGTTGACCGCCGAAATCCTCAGCCCCGATGGCCGCGAGTTCTATCGCGGCTCGGTTGAAGGCAAGGCGGCGGATGCCGCCAAACTCGGAACGCAACTGGGTGCGACGCTGTTGGAGCAGGCAGGCCCGGAGTTCCAGCGGCAGTTCAAAGGATAGACTCGTCTTGAAAATGCTCGTGACCCGGCCTGACCCCGACGCGAGCGATACCGCCGCAAGGCTCGGTGCGCTCGGGATCGAGGGCGTGCCGTGTCCGCTGCTGGTGCACCAGACCCTCGACGTGAGCCTGCCCGAGCCTCGGGGCTTTGCTGCGTTGGTGCTGACCAGCGCCAACGCGCTGCGGGCGTTGAACGAGCGGGGCGTGCTCGATCGCTATCGCCGGCTTCCTGTCTATTCCGTCGGCAACCGTACGGCCGCCATGGCGCGCGACATGGGGTTCGAGACCGTGACCAGCGCCGACGGAGCCTTCGCCGACCTGGTGGAGCTCCTGGCACATGCGCCGCTGGCGGGGCCGATCTTCTATCCGGCGGCGCGCGACATGTCGGCGGATCTCGGCAAGTCGCTGGCGCCGTTTGGGCGGATGGTGATTACCGCTGAAGTCTACGCCATGAACCCGGTGACGGCGTTGCCCGCTGGCCTCGCCGATCGGCTCAATGCCGGCGAGATCGAGGCGGCGCTGTTCTATTCGAAGCGCACCGCCCAGACCTTCGTGCGGCTGGTGGAGCGCGGGCTGGAAAAGCCGGCGCGGGCGCGCTTCGGCGTGCTTTGCCTGTCCGAGGCAGTTGCCGCGCCGCTGCTCGATGCCCATTTCGTGCGGGTCGGGCTTTGTGACCATCCCAGCGAGGAGGCAATGATGGGACTTGCCTTGTCGTTTGCGCGCGACCAAAACCCATGATGACCGGAACAAGCAAGGAAGTGCCGCATGGCTGAACGCAAGTCGGGGCCCGTCAAGCCGCCGGTCATCGAGTTGACGGCGCGGGAGGCTGACAAGCCGGCCGCCGCGACGACGGCGAGCGGCAAGGCGGCCGAAGCTGCGGAAGCGGCTCCGAGCGAGGCGAGCCCCGCCGCGGAAGAACCCGTGCGTCCCGCACCGCCTCCGCCGCCACGGCCCCAGGCGCGTCTTGCCATGCCATGGAGCGCCATCACGATCGCTGCGGTCGCAGGTGCGCTGCTCGGGGCGGGGCTGGTCTACGGGCTCGGCAACTGGTTGCCGCTGCCGAACCAGCGCCCGGTGATTGCCGACCCCGCCGCCCGCCTTGATGCCACCGACAGCAGCCTCAACGAGATCGAGACGCGGCTTGCTGCCCTCGAGGAACAATCGCCGCGGCTGGCAGCGGTCGAAGAGCAGGGCAAGCGCACCCAGGTCAGCCTCGATGCCACCATTGCGCAGCTCGACGGCGGTCTGAACGAAATGCGGCAGGCGGTTGCCGCGGTCCCTACGGCGGCGACCGTGGATCTCGCGCCGCTCGAGACCCAGCTCAAGGGGCTCGAAGACCGAGTGACGGCGATCGGCGCCGGCGCCTCGTCGGCCGATGCCGCCGCACTGGCTGAGACCATCAGCGATATCGAGGCCGGCCTCGCCGACCTGCGCACCCAGTTGACGGCACTCGACCAGCGCGTGGCGGCTACCGACAGCGCCATCAGCGGCCTCAAGGGTGACGTGACGGCGACGCAGACGGCGATTTCGACGCAGAACCAGACGCTGGGGAGTGCCGATATCGGCCCGGCCGTGCGCCTGCCGTTGATGGTGTCGGGGCTCGAAACCGCCATCAGCAACGGCCGGCCGTTTGTCGCCGAACTCAATGGCCTCAAAGCACTGTTGCCCGACCTGGCGGTACCTGGGCCGGTCGAAGCTTCGGCTGCCGAGGGCCTGCCGCGGCCCGATGCCGTGGTGGCGCAGTTCACCGCCGCGGTGCCGAACGTGCTGGCCGGTCGTGCTGCCGTCAGTAGCGGCGACATGGGTGAAGACGCGCTCGAATGGATGAAGGGGTTGCTCGCCTTGCGTCCGGTGGGCGAGGTGGCGGGCGATGCGCCCGAGGCGATCGTTTCCCGGCTGGAAGCGGCGGTCGGCCGGCACGATTTCAAGGCGGCGGCCGAGCTCCTGGCGCAGTTGCCGCCGGCCATGCAGGCGGGCGCCGGCACGTCGGGGGCCGATATCGCCAAGCTGGCGGCGGCTGAGGATTTCGTCGCCGAGCTGCGCAGCCGGGCACTGGCGCCGACGGCGGAGGCCACGCCGTGATCAGGCTTGCCTACTGGATCATCGTCAGCCTGCTCGTCACCGCCGGGATTGCCTGGCTGATCGGCTTGCCGGGGACGCTCACCATCGAGTTCCTCGATTTCCGCATGCAGCCGCGGCTGGGCGTTGCCGCCTTCCTCGCGGTCGCCGGCGTGGTGCTGATCATCCTCCTGTGGGGAATCGTCAAGCGGATCATCGCGGCGCCTTACTACATCGCCCGGCAATCGCGCGAACGGCGCAAGGATGCCGGCTACATGGCCCTGTCGGATGGTTTCATCGCGCTGCAGGCGGGCGACGCCAACCGGGCCCGGCAGCTGGCGCGCGAGGCGCGCGGCAACCTGCCGCGCAACGCCGCGGCACAGCTGCTCGAGGCGCGCGCCGACCTGGCGCTGGGCGACATGCATTCGGCGCGCGAACACTACCGGGCGCTGATCACCAATCGCAAAACCGCGCTCGCTGCGCTTTCCGGCCTCTACGACCAGGCGCGCCAGCAGGGGCGGCCCGACGCGGCGCTGACCTTTGCACAGAAGGCCATCGATATCTCGCCGCAGGCGCCATGGGCGCGCGAGGCGGTGTTCGACGACCTGACCCGCAACGGCCGCTGGGACGATGCCTACCGGATGATCGCAGACGAGCAGGCGGTGACGCGGGAGGAAAAGACCCGCAAGCGCCGCCGCCAGGCGGTGGTCGAAACGGCGCGGGCGCAGATCGCCGAAGGCACCGACCCGCATGCGGCGCTAGAGCATGCGCTCGCCGCGCTGAAGCTGGTGCCGGATTTCGTGCCGGCAGCGCTGATCGCGGCGCGGATCTATTCCAACCGCAACGAAGCGCGGCGCGCGATGAGCCTGTTGCGCCGAGTGTGGCGCGCCACATCGCACCCCGATATCGCGACGCTGTTCGCCAACTCGGTGCCCGGCGTTTCCGCCGTCGACCGGCTGAAGCGCATCAGGGAACTGATCGATAACCCGCCGCCCAACAAGGCGAGCGCACTGGTGCTGGCCCGGGCCTCGATCGACGCCTTCGACTGGGTCGGAGCGCGGCAGGCGCTGGCCGGCTACTCCAACGCCAACCCCTCGCAGGCGGTGTGCCTGCTGATGGCGGAAATCGAGGAGGGCCAGTCGGGCGACAAGGGCAAGGCGCGCGACTGGCTGAACCGCGCCGTACGAGCGCCGCGCGACCCGGTGTGGACCGCCGACGGCATCACCGCCGACGAATGGGAGCCGCTGTCGCCAGTCACCGGCAAGCTCGATGCGTTCGAATGGCGGGTGCCGACCAGCGCCGTGGCGACGCGCACCGGCGCCAACACCCCGGCACTGCCCGAGGGCGCGCCGCCGCCGGCTCCGGCCGAACC
>JAEUMC010000413.1 GCA_016793415.1 Devosia sp.
GCGGCCGGCTCGCCCCGGTCGTCATCTTGTCGATGAGGACGAAGGTGATGAGCGCGATCAGCGCCACCAGCACCGGAAACTGCGGCACCACATAGTAGATGGCCATGGCGCCCACCGCCACGACGGCGCCGACGATGGTGCCGCCGCCCCGGTCGATCAGCTGCTGCAGCCGGCCGCCGCGATCCGGCTCGGCGCAGATGAAGGCCAGCATGATCGGCACGATCAAGAGGTTCATGTCGCCGGTCGCATAGGTGAGCAGCATGATCGGCACGTAGACAGCCATGCGGATCAGCAGCTCGCCTGCTGGGTTCTCGGTCTCGAACGGCTTGGGCTGTTCGACATGGACGCGGGCCGTCTGCGGCGGGAACAGGATGTTGAGCACCACCGCCGTGACGCCGACGATCAGGCCGCCGGTCGCCATCGAGTCACGGATCGCCACCAGCGCCTGGTCACTGTAGAGCACCGACATCGACATCATCGCCGGGAACACCGTCAGCATGACGCCGAGGCGCGAGCCCTTGAACAGCATCAGCGCAATGCCGGCCCCGGCCAGTGCGACATTGACCAGCACGAACAGCATCGGCTCGCTCACCGTCGCTGCCGCCAGCCAGCTGAATACGAACGCCATCACCGGCAGCATGACCGGGCCCATGAACGAACGCACATTGAGTGCGCCGCGCTGGTTCGACATCAGGCTCATCCCCAGCACCACCGGCATCATCGGCTGTGTGACGCCAAGCGGATCGGCAAGGATCACGCAGATCGCCACCGCCAGCGCCGTGCGGAGCGCCAGGTACGGATCTTCGTTGGGGTCGACACGGGTCAGCTCTTCCATTTGCGCCTCCTCGGCTCAGCACAAGCGGTCAGTTGAGGCCTGAGAGCAGCCCGTTGATGCCCATCAGCCCGCGGGCGATGGTCGGCACGATGCCGTCTTCGGGTACGATCAAGACGCTCGCCTCCGAGCCGAGCCGCACGTTGGCCGGCAGCGCGCTCATGTCGTCGATGCTGACGCGTACCGGGATCTTCCGCGCCGGCGGGAACCAGCGGGTGTCGTTCGACGATTGCGCGAGACCATTGGCCGTGGTGCGGCCGCTGTTGATACCCCAGGCGATGCTGTCGACCGTCGCCTCGAACTGCTTGCCGGGCGCGGCCTCGAACATCACCGTGGCCTTGTCGCCGGGCTGCACGTTGACCAGCTGGTTCTCGCGGAAGTCGGCAATCACCATCTGCGTTGCCGGGTTGATGAAGGTCAGGGCCGGCGTGCCGGCGGCAACGAACTGACCTTCGGCCAGCGACAGGTTCGAGACGTAGCCGTCGGCTGGCGCCACCACCCTGGTATTGCGGAGTGCGAACTCGGCCCTGTCGAGCGCCGCCTGTGCAGCACGCACATTGGGATTGTTGGCATCGGCGGTGCTGGCTGACGCCCGGACGCGCTCGAGGTCGGCTTTGGCCGCCTCGACGTTCAGTGCCGCGGTTTTGGCGTTGGCATCGGCGGTGTTGAACTTTGCCAATGGCAGCAAGCCTTTGTCGTGGAGCGTCGTGGCCCGCTCCAGTTCCTGCTGGGCAATGGTCAGCGCCACTTCGGTCTGCGCCACCTTGGCCTCCGCTGCCGGCACCGCCGCGACGCCTGAGGTCACGCTGTTCATCGCCTGATCGAGCTGGCCCTGGGCCTGCGCCACGTCCATCCGGAACGTCGTGTCGTCGATCTCGAACAGCGGCTGGCCCGCCTTCACTTCGGCATTGTCTGATATCAGCACGTGCTGCACCGGCCCCGCCACCCGCGGCGCCACCTGCGTCACCTCGGCGGTGATCGAGGCGCCCGAGGCGAACGGCGCGTAGTGGTCGGCCAGCGGATACCAGGCGACCACGCCACCGAGCGTCACCAGCAGCCCGATGCCGAACAGCTTTGCCTTCCTGCGGCTGCGGTTCGGCGCCGCCGGCGGCTCGGTGACGTCTGGGGTCTTTGCGGCGGCCGGGGGCGGCAGGGGAGCTGGCGCGGGGTCTGTCGCGCGCTCCACCGGAATGCTCACCACCTTGGATTCGTTCGCTGCACGACCGATGGCGGGAAGCCCCGCCTTGTCGGCGTTCACAATGTCTTTGGGGTCCATCGTTGCCCGTGCCTGTGCCATAGTCCGCTCCATTGGCTGCAAGTGTCTGATCCCCATCTAGGGCAGCTGATTTCACTTTGCAACAAAGATACTATGTTGCATAGCTATATTGCGCGTGAGGAATGTGCGGCCTGCAATGACAGAAGCGGAACGAAGGCCCGAGATGGATGAGCTGCTGCGAGAGCTGACGGCCGAGGTGACGCATGTTTATCGCTGGCTGGCCGAGCAGGCCGGCATCAACCACACCGATCTGATGTGCCTGTTCTTCGTGCGCTCGTCCGGTGGCCAGGCGACGCCCAAAGCCATCTCGCAGCACCTGGGGCTCACCACCGGCGCTACGGCGATCATGCTCAACCGGCTGGAAGCGGCGCGCTTCATCGAACGGCATCCGCACCCCACGGACCGTCGGGGCGTACTGATTACCCTCGGTCCCGCCACCGAGGAATCTGGGCTGTTGCAGCTGCGCGACTACGTGCTGCGCATGAACCAGCCGGTGATCGCCTCCTACTCCGAGGCCGAGCTGGCGATCGTCCGCCGCTTCATCGGCGACATGCTGGGTAACACCCGCGATACGCTGCGCAAGGCACGTCTCGACAAGCGGGCGCCTCCGCCGGTCGGCGATTAGGTGGAGCGACGCGCCCGCTCGCTCGGGCTGTCTCGATGGGCGTCAGGCCTCGAGCAGCGACTTCAGCGCCATGAAATCGCTGCGGATCCATTCGAGCGCCGAGGCCAGCTGGGCGTCGTCCATACCTGGCCGGCGGTAGAACACGAAGGTCACCAGCGTGCGGTTGCCGTCGGCGCTCACCCGCATCGGCATCATCACCGGCTCCTCGCCCGCCTTGTACACAGCGTGATCGAGGATGCCTCCGGCGTTGGGTGGGCTGAACCTGACGATGCGCGGTCCGAATTCGGTTTCACCGGCCCATTCGAGCGGCCCGATCTGCCGGAACGTTGCCGCATCGATCGCTGCCCAGCGTGGATAGTTCCACGGCGAGGCAAGGAACCGGTAGACCTCGCTCAGCGGCCTGTCGATATAGGTTTCGATCGGATGGGGCTCGAGCATGGCGTCTACCGTGTGCTGCCTGCAAGGCGGAACACACCCTAACCCTCGCGGCGTGAACGACTTGTTGACGCCGCGAGAGACCGGCGGCTCAGGCGGCGCGGGCAGCGGCGTTCGCCACATAGTGCGGATTGTACATGATCCCCAGCACGTTGCCGAATGGATCGACCACCGATGCGGTCACAAATCCGCTCTCGCCACGCTTTGTGATCGGGTCATACTCGCGCGCTCCCAGTTGCTTCAGGCGGGCGAAGGCTGCCTCGATGTCGTCGACATGCCAAAGCAGGATCGCCCCACCGGGACCGGGCTGCATCGCCTCAGGGGCATAGCGGCGGTCGATGATGCCGAACTCGTCCTCGCTGTCGCCGATGCGGAACTCGACATAAGCAGGCGTTTCGCGGTTCGGCATCTGGAAATAGGCCTCGACGCCGAACAACTCGGCGTACCAGTCACGGGCTGCGATCATGTCGTCGGCGAAGAAGTTGACGGTGGCCATGCCACGCAGGAAGTGCTTGTTGTTCATCTCGAATTTCCTTTCATCGCTGAGCTGATGCCCAGACCATGACCGATGCGCCGAGGCCTGTATTTCAGAAACCCGCAGAGCCCGGCGCAGGCGAGCCACGCGTGCCCAGCGAGCCTTACGATCCACGCGGCCGGCTCGATCCAGCCGGCTTCGCGCGTCATGTGCAGTTTCGCACCGTACCGCCGCCGGCCGATCTCCAGCGCTTCATCGAGCATTTCTGGGTCATTCGCTGGGACAGCACATTCGGGCACTACGATTCCGATGAGGTGATGCACCGACCCTATGTCGATATCTTCCTCTCGGTTCAGGAGTCCGGCATCCAGGGCACCTTCCGCGGCAAGCGCACCTACTCGGCTGCCGGCAGCGGCCGCATCATCGGCGTGCGCTTCCGTCCAGGCGGTTTCCATGCCTTCTGGGGCGGCAGGATGGCCGACCTGCAGGACAAGGTGGTGCCGTTGACATCGGTCTTTGCCTGGGCCGACGCCAAGGGCATTGCCGCCATTCTCGCACAGGACGATGAGGCGGCGATCGCCACGCTGCTGGACCGCCTGCGGGCCGCCGCACCGGTCGCCGATGACACGCTCGAGGAAATCAACGCCATCATCAGCGCCGTCGAGACTGTCGAAGGGTTGACCACCGTCGCGGCGGTCGGCGAGGCTTTCGAGCGCAGCGAGCGCTGGTTGCAGCAGGCGTTTCGCGACCATCTCGGCATCGGCCTCAAATGGCTGCTGCAGCGCAAGCGCCTGCTTGCCGCTGCTGCCGAAATCCGTTCGAGCGATGAACCCGATTGGGTCGGCATCGCCTACGAGCTGGGCTATAGCAGCCAGCAGCACTTCATTACCGATTTCCGCACCGTGCTGGGCGCCACCCCGGTGCAGTACCACAAGCGCCTCACCCGCTAGCCGCCGCCACCTTGCCTTCGACCGGCGGGCAGCGCACAACACCGACATGACCCTGCTTCCCCAAGAAACCATCATCCGCAAGCGCGACGGTCTCGCCCTCAGCCCGGACGAGATTTCCAGCTTCATCGCCGGCCTCGGCGATGGCTCGGTCGGCCCGGCCCAGGCCGCTGCGTTCGCCATGGCGGTCTACTTTCGCGACATGTCGACCGCTGAGCGCGTCGCGCTCACCGAGGCGATGCGGGATTCGGGCACCGTGCTCGACTGGTCCGATCTCGATGGGCCGGTTGCCGACAAGCATTCGACCGGCGGGGTAGGGGACAACACCTCGCTGATGCTGGCGCCGATCCTCGCGGCATGCGGCGTCTATGTGCCGATGATCTCCGGCCGAGGCCTGGGCCATACCGGGGGCACGCTCGACAAGTTCGATTCCATCCCCGGCTACAGCACCAGTCCGGATAACACGTTATTCCGCAAGGTGGTGCGCGAGGCCGGCTGCGCCATTATCGGCCAGACCGCCGACCTCGCCCCGGCCGACAAGGTGCTTTACGCCATCCGCGACGTCACCGGCACGGTCGAATCCATCCCGCTGATCACCGCCTCGATCCTCTCGAAGAAACTGGCGGCCGGTCTCGGTGCGCTGATCCTCGACGTGAAGACCGGTTCCGGCGCCTTCATGCCGACCCTGGAGAAGTCCCGTGCGCTGGCCGAGAGCCTCGTTTCGGTGGCCAATGGCGCGGGTCTGCGTACTGCGGCGCTGATCACCGACATGAACGAGCCGCTCGCCTCGGCCGCCGGCAACGCCCTGGAGATCCGCAACGCTGTCGATTTCCTTACCGGCAGGCACCGGGATCCGCGCCTGCGCGAGGTGACGCTCGACCTGTGCGCTGCCGCGCTGCAACTCAGCGGCTATCCCGGTGATGCGGCGGCCGCCGTGGAAACCGCGCTCAGCAGCGGCAAGGCGACGGAACACTTTGCCCGCATGGTGGCGCTGCTCGGCGGCCCTGCCGATTTCGTCGAGCAGATGGATGCGCATCTGCCCGCCGCGCCTATCGTCCGCGATATCCTCGCGCCAGTCGGCGGCACCATTACCGGCATCGACACGCGCGGCGTCGGCATGGGCGTCGTGACGCTTGGCGGTGGCCGGCGCCTGCCCTCCGACCGTATCGACTTTGCCGTCGGTTTCGATCGGATTCTCGGCCTCGGGGCGAAAATCGACACCCGGACGGTGCTGTGCCGCGTCCATGCCCGTACTGAAGAAGCGGCGGAACAGGCGACCCACCGGCTGCTTGCCGCCTACACCATCACCGACGGCCCGGCTCCGGATCATCCGCTGATCGCCGACTACGTCCCGCCCACGGAGGCCTGATCAATGCCCCGCGCCATCCTCTGCATCCTCGACAGTTTCGGCATCGGCGGCGCCCCGGACGCCGCCGACTATGGCGATACCGGTTCCGATACGCTCGGCCACATCGCTGCCAACTATCCGATCTCGCTGCCCAACATGGACGCACTCGGGCTCGGTGCAGCGGCGAAGCTCTCCACCGGCGCAATTCCCCGCGGCCTCACCGCGGAGCCGCGCGGCGGGCGCTGGGGCGTCGGCCGCGAGGTGTCGAAGGGTAAGGACACGCCGTCCGGCCATTGGGAAATCGCCGGCGTGCCGGTCCCCTTCGAGTGGGGCTATTTCCCGCGTGAGGAGCCGACCTTTCCGCCCGAACTCATTGCGCAGCTGATCGAGAGATCGGGGATCCCCGGCATTCTGGGCAACAAGCACGCCTCCGGTACCGCCGTCATCGCCGAGCTGGGCGAGGAGTCGATCCGCACCGGCAAGCCGATCTGCTACACCTCGATCGACAGTGTCTTCCAGATCGCCGCGCATGAGACCCATTTCGGTCTCGATCGGCTTTACAGGCTCTGCGAAACGGCGTTCGAACTCACCGCGCCGCTCAACATCGGCCGCGTCATCGCCCGGCCGTTCGTCGGCGAGGACGCCGACACCTTCAAGCGCACCGGCAATCGTCGCGACTTCGCCATCGCTCCGCCCGAACCGACCCTGCTCGACCGGGCCAAGGATGCCGGGCGGCAGGTCTATGCCATCGGCAAGATCTCAGACATCTATGCGGGCCACGGCGTCACCCACAAGATCAAGGCCACCGGCAACATGGCGCTGTTCGATCGCACCCTCGAGGCCTTGGAAATGGCGGCCGACGGCGCCTTCATCATGACCAACTTCGTCGATTTCGATCAGGATTTCGGGCATCGCCGGGATGTGCCGGGTTACGCCCAGGCACTCGAAGCGTTCGATCGGCGGCTGCCTGAGCTGATCGCGGCGCTCAGGCCCGACGATCTGGTCGTGCTCACCGCCGACCACGGCAACGATCCGACTTGGCGCGGTTCCGATCACACCCGCGAACAGACCCCGATCATGGTCTTTTCCCCAAGCCTGACGCCAGCAAGCATTGGCATCCGGCCGACCTTTGCGGATATAGGAGAGAGTATCGCCCGCTGGCTCGGCCTTCAGCCCGGCCCCCACGGCAAGTCCTTCCTCTAGCCCTCGAGGTATCCATGCGCGGCGTAACGGTGATCGACCACCCGATGGTGCAGCACAAGCTCACCATCATGCGCGACAAGGACACCTCGATCGCCGGCTTCCGACGCCTGTTGCGCGAGATCGCGCACCTGATGTGCTACGAGGTGACGCGCGATCTCGAGCTCGAGATGATCGAGATCGAGACGCCGATGACCAGGATGGATGCGCCCACCATCAAGGGCAAGAAACTGGTCTTCGCCTCGATCCTGCGGGCCGGCAACGGCCTGCTCGATGGCATGCTCGATCTCGTGCCCGCCGCGCGCGTCGCCCATATCGGCATCTATCGCGACCACGAGACGCTGCAGCCGGTCGAGTACTACTTCAAGGCGCCGTCAGAGCTCGACAATCGCCTGATCATCGTCGTCGACCCAATGCTGGCGACGGCCAATTCCTCGATTGCTGCGGTGGACAAGCTCAAGGAGCGCGGCGCCAACAATATCCGCTTCCTCTGCCTGCTCGCCGCGCCTGAAGGCATCGAGAAGTTTTCGACCGCCCATCCCGACGTCGCCATCTTCACCGCCGCCATCGACAGCCATCTCAACGAGAAGGGCTACATCATCCCCGGTCTCGGCGACGCCGGCGATCGCATGTACGGGACCAAGTGAGCCAGTAGCGAATAGCGAATAGAAGAAGGGGTTGCCGGGCTCATGGTCCGGGCAACCCCTTTCGCTACTCGCTACTCGCTTACTTCTTCAGCGGCAACCCAAGCCCGATCAGCTCCTTGCGGAGCGACTTGGGGTCGGTGAAGTGGATGGCGTGCATGCCGAACTTGCGGGCCGAGATCACGTTCGGCTCGCTGTCGTCGATGAACACGCAGCTCTCCGGCGCGAGGCCATAGCGCTCGCAGAACACCCGGTAGAGCCGCGGATCGGGCTTCACCAGGCCTTCGAGGCCGGACACCACGACGCCGTCGAACTTCTCGAGGAACGGCCATTCGGGCAGGCAGCTCACCCACTTTTCCCACGAGAAGTTGGTGATGGCGAAGGTCGGAATATCCTCGGCGATCAGCTCGTTGTGAATATCGATCGTGCCGGTGATGAACTCCCCGACGGTCTCCTTCCACCTCAGATCGAAGGCCTGGATCTCGCGCCAGTAGCGCGGATAGCGGGTGATCAGCTTGGCCACGCCTTCGGCAAAGATGTCGCCGGCGTCGAACTCGAGGTTCCAGTCCTTGGTGCAGATATTGTCCCAGAACCACTGCGCCTCCTCTTCGGTCGGAAAGAGCTTGCGGAACAGGTATAGCGGGTTCCAGTCGACGAACACGCCGCCGAGGTCGAAGACTGGGATGAGGGTATCTTGCATCGGGTTGGCCTCGTGGAGCGCTTGGCTGAGTTTGCGGGCGTTCGGGGTCGGACGCGCGACAACTCAATGGCGTGGTGCGTTTCGACGTTTCTTTGAACGGTTGAAGCACTCCGCGGAGTGCGATGCGGGCTATGGCATGCCCGGCGAGCCTCGGCAAGCGGCTGCCGGTCAGTCCAGTTCGATCTCGCCCTTGAAGCGCGGCAGGAAGTACTCGGTGTGCTTCAGGGTGATCGTGTTCGGAATGATCAACCCGAAGATCGGCTCGTGCGGATAGGTGATCTCCGAGGCGACGAGCCAGCCGCTGCTGCCGCGCGCCAGCTCGTTGATCTTGGTGTCGGCGTCCAGCGGGTATTCGCTGTCGGCCTCGCGGGCTTCCGCGGTGCCGTGGGCCTGGCTCCACTTTACTGTCGCAACGCCGTCGGAGTTGATGCTGAGCAGCGACACCACCTGCACCAGCCCGCTGGTCGTATAGGGCCGCATGATGGTCTCGGCCGCCTCGAAATACTTGTCGAGCGTAGCACTGGAAATCTCGCCCTTCTCGCGCGACACCAGGTCCGCCATCGTGCTCGCGACCGTCGCGACCTTGTGGTCGGCCGAGTAGAGCGTCGCCGCTTCGATCGTGCCGAGGTAAAGCGTGATGAGCAGCGGCAGGATCAAGGCAAATTCCACCGCGGCCACGGCGCGGATGTCGTCACGGAACTGCTTGAGCCGACGGATCATGTACAACTCGCGCAAACGAACGGCTCGTTGCGGAACA
>JAEUMC010000421.1 GCA_016793415.1 Devosia sp.
TGGGCGAGAGCTTTACCTCCTTGCCGTCGACCCTGACGATCCGCTTCACCAGATCGACCGACAGTCCACCGGTAACGAAGACCGGCCGCTCGCCCTGCTGCTGCAGCCGGTGCCTGAGCGCCACCCGGATGCGCGCGGCCAGCTCGTTCATGCCGAAGGGCTTGGTCACATAGTCGTCGGCCCCCAGTTCCAGCGCCTTGACGATCCCCGCTTCGTCGGTGCGGCTGGACAACACCACCACCGGCAGGTCGAGCCCCTCCTCGCGCCAGCGCGCGAGCAGATCGTGGCCCGAGACATCGGGCAGTCCGAGATCGAGCAGGATCAGGTCCGGCCGCTCCGCCTGCAGCGCCTCGAGCGCAAACCTGGCACTGCCCGCCTCGGTGATGGCATAGCCCTGCGCCCCCAGCCCCATGCGCAGCAGCTTGCGGATCGGCGGCTCGTCGTCGACGACGAGGATCCTGACGCTCGCACTGCTCATTTCAATTCATCCATGTGCGCTGCCTGTTTCGGAATCGGCATCCTGATGGTGAAGATGGCGCCGCTTCTGTCCTGCCGGTTGCCGGCGGTGATGCTACCACCCATTGCCTCGACGAAGCCGCGGCAGATCGACAGCCCCAGGCCGGTTCCGGCGCGCACCTGGTCGCCCTTGCGCACCCGGTAGAAGCTGTCGAACACCCGTTCGAGATCTTCCGCCGGGATGCCCGGTCCCTCGTCGATCACCTGCAGTACAACCGCGGCACCGTCGGCCCAGCCCTTGAGAGCAATGGTCGTGCCTTCCGGCGCATATTTCGACGCATTGTCGACGAGGTTGAACAGCACCTGTTCGAACAGCACCGGGTCGATGTTCAGCATCGGCAGGTCGGCCGGAATATCGACCGCCACCCTGTGCTCGGCGGTGATCTTGCGGGTGCGCTGCAAGGCCGTGCCGACAATGTCGCCGACGAAGTTCAACCCGGCATTGGGCGCCATCGCGCCGGATTCGATCCGCGTCATGTCGAGCAGGTTGGCGATGAAGCGGTTGAGCCGCTCGGATTCGTCCACCACCGTGCCGAGCAGCTCCGCCTCGTCATCCTTCAACAGCCCGTCGGGCGGCTCGCGCAGCATGCCGGCGGCGCCGAGAATGGCGGCGAGCGGGGTCTTGAGATCATGCGAGATCGAGGTCAGCAGCGCCGAGCGCAGCCGGTCCGCCTCGGCGGCGAGCTTGGCCCGCTCGACATCCTCGACCAACTGGATGCGCTCGATCGCCACCGCCGCCTGGTCGGTCAGCGCATCGAGCAGCCGCCGCTGCTCGGGGGTGAGCAGCGGCCCCGTCTTGTCGTTGTCGAGCCCGACCACGCCCACCGGCGTCCGCCCGGTCTTCAAGGGCAGGTAGAGCCGCCTGGCGCCCGGCAGCGTATCGGCGCCGCGGCCGGCAGCGCGGTCATGCTCCCAGGCCCAGCGGGCGGCGGCGACATCGGCCTCATCCAGCGTATCCTCGGGCGGATAGCCGGCCTTCACCGCGATGCTGCCGTTCTCGGGCAGCAGCAGCACCACCCGCAGCTTCAGCATCGAGGCGATCTGGTAGGCGGTGGCCCACAGCACATCGTCGAGCGTGCCGGTGCCGGCGAGTTTCTTCGAAAACAGGTAGAGATCTTCTGTGGTGCGGGCCCGCTGCCGCGCCGCGGCGGCCTGTCGCTGCACCCGCGAGGTCAGGTTGGACGCGATGAACGCCACGCCGAGGAAAAACCCCAGCGCGACGACGCTTTCGGGGTCGCTGATATTGAGCGTGTAGAGCGGCGGCAGGAAGAAGTAGTTGAGCGCGAAGGCGCTGAGCAGCGAGGCGAACAGGGCGGCGCCCAGCCCGAAGCTCAGCGCCGCCGCCAGCACCGCCATCAGGAACACCAGCGCGATATTGGTGACATCCAGCACCCGGTCGAGCAGCAGTCCGGCGCCAAGCGCGACAAGGACGTAGCCGGCGCTCCACAGATAGGGGGCAAGTTCGAAGCGCGATTGCGTGACATGCACCAGACCCGCCGCAGGCTTCACCCCCTGCTCCGCCGTGCCGGCGATCACATGCACGCTGATGTCGCCGGCGTGGCGGATCAGCTCATGCGACACCGAACCCTGCAGCCACTCGCGCCATTGCGGCTTGACCGGCTTGCCGATGACAATGTGGGTAACGTTATTGGCCGCAGCGTAGCGCACGATCTCCGCCGCGACGTGCTGGCCGGGCAGCACTACCGCCTCGCCACCGAGTTGCTCGGCAAGCCGCAGGCTGGCGGCCAACTGGTCCTTGCCGGCATCCGATACGCCCGCCGTCCGCGCCGTTTCGATGTTGAGCGCGACGAACGGGCCGCGCAGCCGGTCGGCCAGCCGCCGCGCATAGCGCACCAGCGACGGACCGCGGGCGTGCTCATCGACGCAAACCAGCACTCGTTCGCCTGCCGCCCAGGGCCCGGCAATGGCGTGGCTCTGCATGTGGCTGAGCAACTGATCGTCGACCCGCTGCGCCGTGCGCCGCAGCGCCAGCTCGCGCAATGCCGTGAGGTTGCCCGACGAAAAGTAGTTCTCGACCGCCCGTCGCGCCGTGGTGGCGAGATATACCTTGCCGTCATGCAACCGCTTCAAGAGGTCATCGGGGGTGATGTCGATCACCTCGATATCGTCGGCCCGGTCGATGATCGAATCCGGCACCGTCTCGCGCACCCTGATCCGGGTGATCTGCGCCACGACGTCGTTGAGGCTTTCGACATGCTGCACGTTGACGGTGGTGTAGACGTCGATGCCGCGCGACAACAGCTCCTCGACATCGAGATAGCGCTTGGGGTGGCGACTGCCGGCGACATTGGTATGGGCCAGCTCGTCGACCAGCACCAGTTGCGGACGGCGTGCGAGAACGGCGTCGAGATCCATCTCCTCGAGCGGCCTGCCCTTGTAGTCGACCAGCACGCGCGGGATCACCTCGAACCCCGCAACCAGCGCCTCGGTTTCCTTGCGGCCATGCGTTTCGACCACGCCGATCACCACGTCGATGCCCTCGGCGAGCTTGGCTCGCCCCGACATCAGCATCTCGTAGGTCTTGCCTACCCCGGGCGCCGCGCCGAGGAAGAT
>JAEUMC010000450.1 GCA_016793415.1 Devosia sp.
TATCCGTTTCGGAGGGTCAGTGCGCTTGGCGCCCCTCACCCCACGAATGCGGCCGATGGCCCCATTCGCCGCCCTCTCCCCAAAGGGGCGAGGGGGCGGTGTGGCGCATCCCGAGCACCACACCGAAACACGTGCACTGCCGCTCCACGTGAAACACCACCCGCGGCGCTACACCCCGTAGCCGGTGAGCTTCATGCAGATGCCGTCGAGCTGCTCCAGCGTGCGGTAGCGGATCTCCAGCCGACCGCCCTGATCCTTGTGGTCGATCGCCACGTGCAGCCCCAGCACATCCGATAGCCGCTTCTCGAGCGCCGCCGTGTCGGCATCCTTCTGCTCGGGTGCTGCCGGCCTCTTCTTGGGCGCGTTGATCTCGCGCTGCGTCAGCGCTTCGGCCTCGCGCACCGACAGCCCACCACCGACGATACGCTTGGCCAGCGCCACTGGATCGTCCGCAGTGATCAGCGTCCGCGCATGGCCGGCGGTCAGCTCGCCACTCGCCAGCATGCCGCGCACATCGTCGGGCAGCTTCAGCAGGCGCAGCGTATTGGCGACATGCGAACGGGATTTGCCGATCACCTGCGCCAGGTCGTTCTGCGTATAATCGAACTGCTCGATCAGCTGGCCGTAACCCATTGCTTCTTCGAGCGGATTGAGGTCGACGCGCTGCACGTTCTCGATGATTGCGAGCTCGAGCGCTTCCTTGTCGTCGACGTCGCGGATGATGACCGGCACATCGTTGAGCCCGGCGCGCTGCGAAGCACGCCAGCGGCGTTCACCGGCGATGATCTCGAACTGGTTCGGGTCGGTGGTCGGCCGCACCAGCAGCGGCTGCATCACGCCCTTTTCCCGGATCGAGCTGGTCAGCTCCTCCAGTTGGTCGGGATCGAAATCCCGTCGCGGGTTGGCCCGGTTGGCAATCAGGAAGTCGACCGGCAGGCGCTTCGAGCTGCTGCCATCGGCCAGCCGCGCGCCTTCCATCGTCGCCATATCGCCGATCAGCGCCGCCAGGCCGCGCCCGAGTCGTGATGGTTTCTCGTTCATTCCAACTTCCTTCATGCGGCCATGAGCTGCCGCTCACGCCGGATCACCTCGGTCGCAAGGCGCAGATAGGCCTGACTGCCGGCACATTTCAGGTCGTAAAGCAGCGCCGGCTTGCCGTAGGAGGGGGCCTCCGACAGCCGTACATTGCGCGGTATCACCGTGTCGTAGACCAGCGTACCCATCTCCGAGCGCACGTCGGCAAGTACCTGCTCGCTGAGGTTGTTGCGGCGATCGAACATCGTCATCACAACACCCTGTATCGACAGGCGCGGGTTCAAGGTCGAGCGAATTTGCTCAATGGTTTGAAGCAGTTGGCTCAGGCCTTCGAGCGCGAAGAACTCGCACTGCAGGGGCACCAGCACCGCATCGGCAGCCACCAGAGCGTTGATGGTGAGGAGGTTCAACGACGGCGGACAATCGATCAGCACGTAGCTCACCGCCTGGCCATTGATGGTGAGATCGCTCATGGCGCGGAAGGCATCGCGCAGTCGGAAGGCCCGGTCGGCCTGCTGCGCGATGGTCAGTTCCACCCCGAGCAGATCCAGCGTCGAGGCGACGATCGCCACATTGGGGACGCTGGTCATTACCGCCGCCGACGCCACCTTGGCGTCGCCCATCAGCAGGTCGTAGCTCGAAACGTCGCGGTCGGTGCGGGAAATACCAAGCCCCGTCGAGGCGTTGCCCTGCGGATCGAGATCGACGATCAGCACCCGTTCGCCGATGGCAGCGAGCGCGGTGGCAAGGTTGATGGCGGTAGTGGTCTTGCCGACCCCACCCTTCTGATTGGCGAGGGTCAGGATTCGAGGAGCCAAGGCACGGCCTCCGAGCGTTTCCGCTAACGAGTTGATTTCCGTCGCAAATTGCTGATCTGCAGCAATACGCCAGCCTCGTCGGTGGCGCTCCTGGTTATTACCACGTCGAAGTCCCAGGCCAAACGACTTTCCTCCACCTCCACAGCATGATCCCTGCCCTTGTGCAGGATCGCGCGGGTTTCCGGGCCAAAGAAGGGGTGGATAAGTTCCAGCAGCAGCGGCAGGGCGGCGAGGGCGCGCGAGGTGATGACGTCGAACGTCGCGGCACCGCCATCCAGTGTTTCACGTGAATCAAAGCTGTCGGTTCGCCCGGCATGCACGTCGGCAGACAGGCCCAGCTCCCGGATCACCTGCCTGAGAAAGGCCACCTTCTTGCCGATCGGCTCGACCAGCGTGAACCTCGCCGGACCACCCTTGAGAGCGATGGCAAGCGGCAGGGCCGGCAGGCCACCACCGGATCCGACGTCGAGGAGTCTCTGCTCCGTCCCACGCAGCAGGGACAGAACCTGCAAGGAATCGAGGATGTGACGCGACCAAAGAGCGTTCTCTGTTTCACGTGAAACAAGATTCTGTACCGCGTTCCACTTGCGCAACAGGACAGAAAACGATTCCAGGTCGCGCCGAACCTCAGCCTCGGAGCGAACGAACGCGCCGACGTAAGGCGTCAGGTCGCCCATCAGCTGGCCTGCCGCAGGCTGCCGCGTCGGATCACCGACAGGATCAGGGTGATCGCGGCAGGCGTGACGCCGTCGATCGCCTGCGCCTGGGCGATGGTCGCCGGTCGACGCTGCCCCAGCTTCTGCCGCAGCTCCATCGACAGGCCCGGCAGCGCGGCATAGTCGAGCCAATCCGGGATTTCCCGGCTCTCGTCACGCTTGACCGCCGCGATATCCGCCTCCTGCCGTTCGAGGTACACGGCATATTGCGCGTCGACGGTCAGCTGATCGAGAATCGCCGGTGACAGCTGGGCAATCTCCGGCCACAGCGGCACCAGGTCTTCGGCTTCCATGTTTGGATACGACAGCAACTCGAAGGCGCTTCGCTCATGACCGTCCGCGTTGACCGCCAGCCCCGCCTTGCGCGCCGCCGTCGGCGTCGTCCGCAGGCGATCCAGGGTTGCACGCCCCGCCGCCAGAGCCGCTGAACGCGCCTCAAAGTGCTGCTGCCGCTCTTCGCCAACAAGGCCGGCGGCAGACGCAAGCCGCGTCAGGCGCTGATCGGCGTTGTCGCTGCGCAGGTGCAACCGGAACTCCGCGCGGGACGTAAACATGCGATAGGGCTCGCTGACGCCGCGCGTCACCAGGTCGTCGACCATCACCCCGAGGTAGCTCTCCGTCCGCGACAGCTGGAACGGAGCGACACCCTTGGCGGCGAGACCGGCATTGGCGCCGGCATAGAGCCCTTGAGCGGCGGCCTCCTCATAGCCGGTCGTGCCGTTGATCTGGCCGGCCAGATAGAGCCCCGGCAGCCGGCGAAGCTCCAGGGTGGGGCGCAGTTCGCGCGGATCGACATAGTCGTACTCGATGGCATAACCCGGCCGGATGATCCGAACA
>JAEUMC010000487.1 GCA_016793415.1 Devosia sp.
TGTTCGCTTTATCGGCGATGTGATGGGCAATTACGTGCTGGCTGCCCGGGCGCGGACGCCTGACGCGGTGCAGGTCTTCGCCTGTCGCGCACGCAGCGTCTCGGCTCATGAGGCTGTGGTACACGCTCCGGTCAGCGGTGCTCCCGGTGATGCGCTGACCATGACCTTGCAGGGCCTTGGCATTATGCGCGGCCGGATCACCCGCACCCTCGATGGTGGCTTCGCGGTAGCGTTCGAATGCACGGGCCGGGAGCGGGCGGCACTGGCGGCCCGGATCGACTGGTTGAAGCGGCGGAAGTTGAAGACGGTCAGCGATCGGCGCGCGCACAAGCGGGTGTTGCCGCGTGAGACCCGGGCAAATCTGACGCTCGGTGATGGGCGGCGTTTCGACTGTTTCATCATCGATATGTCGCAGTCCGGCGTCGCGGTCTCGGCCGATGTGCTACCACCGGTTGGTTCGCTGGCTGGGGTTGGGGCGATCCCGGGCCGAGTGGTGCGGCACATCGAAGCCGGGTTTGCGGTGCAGTTCGGGGAAGTGCAGCAGATCGGCCAGCTCGAGGCGCTGCTGACGCTCAGGACCAGCGACCACCGCATCCTGGCCGGCGCGCGATTGCAGCTGAGCAGGTAGCGCTCGCAGCGATACGGCTAACAAACCCTTACCGACGTAGTGCGGGCTTGCCGCTAGGGCGCAACCGGCCGTTCAGGCTTTCACGCTAGCGTGATGATAACGATTACATCGAGCGCAGCAAGGAAGCTCGCAAATGGGGCAGAACGCCTCCCAGCGCGCTGGCGATATCCGCTTCATCGGGGCGCTGATGGGGCGCTATCTGCTCGCCAGCCGCAAGAACCGCAGTCATCGCGTGCAGGTGTTTGCCTGCCGGCTGCAATCGATCTCGCCGCAGCTGATGGTGGCGTCAGCGCCAGTGCTCGGTGCGCCGGGCGAGGAGCTCTCGGCCAATTTCGAGCCATTCGGCACCGTCAGGGGGCGGGTCGAGCGGCTGATCGATGGCGGCTTCTCCATGGCGATCGAGACCACCGCCGAGGAGCGCGACCTGCTGATCAAGCGCATCGGCTGGTACAAGAAGCGGGTGTTCCATGGGGTCGCCGACAAGCGGGCCCATCGGCGCGTGATGCCCAGGGATCCACGCTCGACTGTCCTGTTTGCCGACGGGACACGGCTGCCGTGTCTGATCATCGATATGTCGCGCTCAGGGGCAGCGTTGTCAGCCGACGTGCAGCCAGACCTTGGCACGCCCCTGGCGGTTGGACGAGTGGTGGCCCGTGTGGTGCGCTGGCTTGATGTCGGTTTTGCGGTGCAGTTCGTGGTCGAGCAGGAGCCGGACAGGCTCGAGGACCGGCTGCATCTGGTCGATGCGTAACGGCTAGCGCTCGGTCAGGGCGAGCTTGGCGCCAAGCGCCACGAAGGCCGCGGCGAAGGTGCGGCGCATCCAGGTGAGGACGCGCGGGCGGGTGACGATATGCTGGCGTACGGCCGCAGCGAATACGCCGTAGATGGCGAAGATCACGAAGGTTACGGCCATGAATACGGCGCTGAGCTCGAGCATCTGGGGCAGGGCCTCGGCACTGTCGGTTCGCACGAACTGCGGCAGGAAAGCGAAGAAGAAGATCGACAGCTTCGGATTGAGGATGTTGACGAGAACGCCCGAGATCAGCACCTGGCGCACCGATTTGGGCGCCGCGTCGGTATCGACGCTGAGCGCGCCTTTCTCCCTGAGCGTCGCCCAGGCCATGTAGAGCAGGTAGGCGACGCCCAGATACTTGATGATCTCGAAGGCAAGCGCGCTGGTGTGGAGCAGGGCGGCAAGGCCGGTGATGGCGGCTGCCATGTGCGGAATGATTCCCAGCGTACAGGCAAACGCGGCGAAGATGCTGGCGCGCGCCCCGCGGGTCAGGCCGGCGGCGAGCGTGTAGAGCACGCCGGGGCCGGGCGAAGCCACGATGACCAGGGTGGTGATGAGGAATTCTGGCGTCATGACGAGCTCCGGACCAGCAAGGGCCCCGACAGCATAGCCATGCCGACAGGGAGCGCCAGAGGCTTGGAGCGGCTGCCGATTTGGTAACCGGGCCAAGCGCTGCTAGGCTCGCGACATGAAGCGCATCGTGCAAAGCCGGCTGGTCGACTCGCCCTTCGTCGAAAGCGTCAGTTCCGTTCGTTTCGATACGACCGGGACGACGCTGATGCAGCCTGACGGCTGCTGGGACATCGCCATCATCAAGCGCGGCGATGATACCATGGTGCTGCGCACCGGGCTCACCACGCAGCCGGTGGTCTACGAGCACGAGGCGGGCGACGAGCAACTGGTGATCTCGTTCAAGCCGCACAGCTTCATGCCGTTGATGCCGGGCGACATCATGCGCGACGAAGGGGTGATGCTGGAGAAGTTCGGCAAGGCCGGGTTCTGGATCGGCACCGACGTACGCGAGATCCCGACCTTCGAGAACGCCGACGTGTTCGTCGAGCACCTGGTCCGCGACGGCATCATCGACAGCAACGAGTTGGTCGCCTCCGTGGTGGAGGGGCAGCCGAAAGCGATGTCCGAGCGGACGCTGCAGCGGCATTTCCTCAGGACCACCGGGCTCACCTACAAGCACTTCACCCTGGTTCAGCGGGCGCAGAAGGCGGTCGCCATGCTGCAGATGGGCCGGCCCGCCGTGGACGTGGCGCTCGCCCTGGGCTTTTCCGACCAGGCGCACATGATCAACTCGCTCAAGGCGATCATGGGTCAGACGCCGAAAGAGATCGTGCGGGCGATCCCCGATCAGGTTGTCGGAAACTTCCAATAACCGCGAACGGGGGTTGGGTACGAAGGGGTGTCTTCAACGATCACCCCCGAACGGAGTACCCGAAATGGCCACCATCTCCCCCTTCAAGATCGACGTTTCCGCCGCTCAGCTGCAGGACCTCAAGGATCGTCTGGCCCGCACCGTGATGCCGAGCGAAGTCGATGGCAGCTGGGCTGCCGGTCCGACCAACGCCTATGTCCGCGGCGCCGTCGATCGGCTGCTGGACGGTTTCGACTGGCGCAAGGCCGAGGCCGAGATCAACGGCTTGCCGCAGTTCACCACCGAGATCGACGGCCAGAACGTCCATTTCATCCATGTGAAATCGGCCGAGAAGAACGCCACGCCGCTGCTGCTGATCCACGGCTGGCCCGGCTCCATCGTCGAGTTCCTCGACGTGATCGGGCCGCTGACCAATCCGGTGGCGCATGGCGGCAAGGCCGAGGACGCGTTCGACGTGGTCGTGCCGTCGCTGCCAGGCTTCGGCTTCTCCGGTCCGACCCGCGAGGCCGGCTGGAACAATATTCGCATCGGCAAGGCGTTCATCGAGCTGATGAGCCGGCTCGGCTACCAGCGCTTCGGCGTGCAGGGCGGTGACGCCGGCGCCATCATCGGGCCGGAGATCGGCCGGCTGGCCCCGGAGCGGATCATCGGCATCCACCTCAATGCCGCGACCATGGGCTTCATCCCGTTCGGCCCGGTGTCGCCCGAGGAGCTCGCCACCTTCACCGAGAGCGAGAAAGTGCGGCTGCAGCGGGTGCAGCGCTTCATGGCCGAGCATTTCGGCTTCAACATCATGCAGTCGAGCCGTCCGCAGACGCTGGCCTACGGCATCTCGGACTCGCCGGTGGGGCTGCTGGCCTGGATCAGCGAACTGTTCACCAGCTTCGGCGATCGCGTCGACGCGGTGCCGATGGATCGGTTCCTTACCAACTTCATGATCTACTGGTTCACCGGGACCGCGGCCTCGTCGATCCGGCTCTACTACGAGAATGCGCACGATCCGGAGGCTTGGTCGCCCAAGGCCAATTCGGGCGTGCCGACCGGTATTGCGGTGTTCGGCTTCGACGAAGTGCCGATCCGTCGCTATGGCGAGACCAGCAACACCATCGTGCGCTGGAACGAGTTCGATGTCGGCGGGCACTATGCGGTGCTGGAAGTGCCGGAAGTGTGGGTCGGCGATGTGCGCGGCTTCTTCAGCCAGATCGGCTGAGGCAGGGCGGTCAAAAGGAAAGGGCCCCGGCGGGGCCCTTTCTCGTTCCGATCAGGCGGCAGGCTGGCGCCGGAACAGGCCGCGGATCGCTTTCCAGGCCGGGCCGATCAGCTTGCCGGCAACCGGGATCAGCAGCAGTCCGAGCGCCAGGCCGAGCACCAGGTCGGCAAGGATGGTGGCAAGCCCCGCGATGAAGCCTCCGAGCGCCGGCAGCATTTCCTCCGCGCCGTGCGCGATACCCTCGATAAGGTGTTCGATCTGGGTGAAGCCGAACTCGGCGAGGCCATGAACGACGATGCCGCCGCCGACCCAGATCATTGCAGCGGTGCCGACGATGCTGAGCGTCTGCATGACCCAGGGCATGGCGATGAGAATGCCGCGTCCGGTGGCGCGTCCCGCGCCGGTGCGGCCCTTGTTGGCGAGCATCAGGCCGAAATCGTCGGCTTTGACGATCAGCGCCACGGCGCCGTAGACGGCAGCGGTGATGCCGAAGGCGACGACCACCAGCACCAGCGCCTGCTCCCAGAACGGCAGCCCGGGCAGGGCAGCGAGCGCAATGGTCATGATCTCGGCCGAGAGGATGAAATCGGTCTGGATGGCCCCCGCGACGCGTTCTTCCTCGAGCTTCCTGGGGTCGGACGCCACCGCCGCGGTGGCCTCGGCCTCGTGGGCGTGGGCCTCATGCGGGAACAGGGCTTCGAACACCTTCTCGGCGCCCTCGTAGCAGAGATAGGCGCCGCCGATCATCAGCAGCGGGGTAATCAGCCAGGGTGCAAAGAAGCTCAGCGCCAGCGCCGCCGGCAGCAGGATCAGCAGCTTGTTGCGGATCGACCCGACGGCGATGCGCCAGACGATCGGCAGCTCTCGGTCGGCGGAAAAGCCGGTGACGTAGCGCGGCGTCACTGCCGTATCGTCGATCACCGCGCCGGCGGCCTTCA
>JAEUMC010000504.1 GCA_016793415.1 Devosia sp.
GCCTTCACATAGACCCAGGCGACGCCGTATTTGGTGCCCGGCCCCACCCGCACGTTGATCGGGTTGGAGCGGGTGGTGACGAAGCGCGGCAGCGGCAGCCCGCTGGGGCCCTCGGCCGCCACCGCCAGCGTCGGCAGGACGGCGCCGGCCGTGGTGAGAACGGTGAGGAAAGCGGCGCTGAGAATCGCCTTGATCTGCCGCCCGGGGGAGCGCCTCGTGAGGAGCATGGAGCTGACTGTGCCGAACATGACTTTGCAGGGGTGTGCTTTTTTTCTACACTTATGCAAAAGACCTTAATGGTCGCTGAAAGCGCTTGATTTGACCCTCAGCCGACCCAAGATTTTCGTGACGCGACGCCTGCCCGAGCAGATCGAGGCGCGCATGGCGACGCTGTTCGACGTGACCTTCAAACCGGTCGATGGCGCACTGAGTGCCGACGCCATCATCGAGGGCGTCGCGGGCAAGGATGTCCTGGTTTCCTCGATCAACGATCCGCTCGATGCCGCGCTGATCGCCCGGTTGCCCCCCGAGCTGAAACTGATTGCCCAGTTCGGCAACGGTTTTGACAATATCGACATCGAGGCCGCCTATGCGGCGGGGCTGACCGTCACCAACACCCCGTCGGTGCTGACCGAGGATACCGCCGACATGGCGGTCATGCTGATGCTGGCACTGCCGCGGCGGCTGGTGGAAGGGGCGCAGGTGTTGCCCACCACCGGCGAGTGGCCGGGCTGGTCGCCGACCTGGATGCTGGGCCGCCGGCTGCGCGGCAAGGCGCTCGGCATCGTCGGCATGGGGCGGATCGGCACCGCCGTCGCCAACCGGGCCCGCGGCTTCGGACTCAACATCCACTATTTCTCCCGACACCGCCGGCCGCCGCAGGTCGAGGACGCACTGGGCGCCACCTACTGGGCTGAGCTCGATGACATGGTGGGCGAGGTCGACATCGTCTCGCTGCACACCCCGCTCAGCCGTTCGACCCACCACATCCTCAATGCCGAACGGCTGCGCCGCATGCGGCAGGACGCCTTCGTGGTCAATGTCTCGCGGCCGGAGCTGGTCGACGAGGCGGCGCTGATCGGCGAGATCGAAAGCGGGCACCTCTCGGGCGCCGCGCTCGATGTGTTCGAAAGCCGCAACGGCATCGACCCCCGGTTGTTGCAGCTGGCGCGCGACAACCGCGTGGTGCTGACCGCCCACATGGCTTCGGCGACGCTGGAGGCTCGGCTCGAGATGGGCGAGACGGTGATCGTCAACATCCGCGCCTTCATCGACGGCGCCCAACCCCCGCACCGCGTCCTGCCGGAAAGCCGCAACAAGCTGGCGCGAGGGTGAGTGCAATCTGACTGCGGGCCTCACAGCTCCCGCAGTCGCCCTTCCAGAAACCGCTGCTCCGCCGCCTGGTGCGTCAGGGCCAGTGCCGCTGCATAAGCTTCCCGGGCCTCCTGCGTCCGCCCCAGCCGGCGCAGCAGGTCGGCGCGGGCGGCGTGGAGGTAGCGGAACTCGGCGAGCGCGCCACGCTGGCGGATCGCTTCCATCTCGCTCAGCCCGGCTTCCGGTCCATCGCGCATGGCAATGGCGACGGCGCGGTTGAGCATGACGATCGGCGAGGCATCGGCGCGCAGCAGCAGGTCGTAGAGTTTGACGATCTCGCCCCAGTTGGTGGCGTCGGGTGAAGCAGCGATGGCGTGCTGTGCGGCAATCGCCGCTTCGATGCCATAGGCGGTGAGCTCGGGCCGGGCCAGCAGCCGGTTGACCAGTGCCACCCCCTCGGCGATCTCGGCCCGGTCCCACAGCCGCCGGTCCTGGTCGGCGATCAGCACCAGGTCGCCTGCCGCGTCGGTGCGGGCGTCGCGTCGCGAGTGCTGCAGCAGCATCAGCGCCAACAGGCCCTCGACTTCGGCATCCGGGTTTGGCAGCAGCGCAACGAGCAGCCGGCCGAGCCGGATCGCTTCGGCGCAGAGGTCGGCGCGCAGCAGGCTGGCGCCGTGGCTCGCCGCATAGCCCTCGTTGAAGATCAGGTAGATGGTGCGCAGCACCGCATCGAGCCGCTCGGCGAGATCCTGCGGTTCGGGCACCTCATAGGGCAGTTGCAGTTCGCGGATGCGGTTCTTGGCCCTGACGATGCGCTGTGCGATGGCGGTGGGCTTGGCAAGGAAGGCTGCGGCAATCTCTTCGGTCATCAGCCCGCAGGTCTCGCGCAGCGTCATGGCGATGCGCGCGTCGGCCGGCACCTCTGGATGGCAACACACGAAGATCAGCCGCAGCTGGTCATCGGCAATGGCTTCGGTTTCGGGCGGCATCTGTGCCTCTTCTTCGAGCGCCAGTTCGGCCGCCACCACGTCGAACCGTGCCTTGCGGCGCAGTTTGTCGATCGCCTTGAAGCGGCCGGCCGACACCAGCCAGGCCCGCGGGTTGGCCGGCATGCCATCGCGAGGCCATTGTTCGGCGGCGGCGAGGAACGCGTCGTTGAGCGCCTCCTCGGCGCGGTCGAAATCCCTGAGCAGGCGGATCAGCGTCGCCAGCACACGACGCGACTCGGTACGCCACACCGCCTCGATGTCGACCCGTCGGCTCATGAGGCCGCGTTCTCGTGTTGCGGCACCTGGTAGATCGGCCGGACCTCGATGGTGCCGTGCCGGGCCAGCGGAATGCCGCCGGCGATGCGGATGGCGTCGTTGAGGTCGCGTGCCTCGATCAGGATGAAGCCGCCCAACTGTTCCTTGGTTTCGAGGAACGGGCCGTCGGTCGCCGAAATCTTGCCGTCGCGCACCCGCACCAGCACCGCGCTCTCGGGCGCCTGCAGCGCCTGGGCGCGGATCAGGTTGCCACTTGCCGCCAGTTCGCGATCATAGCCGGTCGACGCGATGTCGAGTTCGCGCTTCTCCGTCTCACTGAGCCGACTGAACACTTGCTTGTCGTCGAAATGAACGAGGCAGACATAGAGCATGATTTGTCTCCGCTGAGGCGCTTCCGAGCTTCTGCACCCTAATCGAACACCGCCGCAGGATTTCGACACGCCGGGCGAGAAATCAGGCCAGATTCCGCGCGTGCTGTCGAACCGCCCGGCGCGGCGCGGCATTTTAGCGATTTGTTTGCCGCCGCTTTCACCACGTCGTTTCACCGCCCGCTAAGTGCTTCTCCCGATCACCGACCGCGCCAATGCCGATCTTTGGCATCATGCGAGGAGCAAGAGCATGTTTCGGAGCCCGCCGTTTCAACCAAGCGGCGAAGTGATCGAGAAGCCTGGGGGCTTTCCTACCCGATGTTCGCCGGCCTCACTCCTGTGACTGAGCAAAAACCGCTGCCGGTGCGCGTGCGCTCGCGCATGCTGGCGCTGGCGACAGTGGCATTGGTGGTGACGCTGGTGGTGACGGCGATCGCCGGGTTCGTGCATGTCGGCGGCCAGCAGCGCGCCATGGCCGAATTGCGGGCGCAGGCCGAGCAGTTGCGCGACATGTACCAGTCGGTGGCTGACGCCGACGCCGACGTCATGCACTTCCTCACCGGCGAAACCGCGGCGCTGCGCAGCTATCTGCCCGAACTCGAGCGGTTGACCGGTGCCGACGCTGCGATCCTCGACGTGGTGGCGCCGATCGCGTCGCCGAGTTCGGCCGAACCGCAGCGCCTGCGCGATCTCGTCGCCGGGCTGGTGGCGAACTGGAATGCGGCCATCGACCTTGCAAGTTCAGGCAACTCCCAGGGCGGACTCGACCTCTTGGCCAGCCGCCGCACCGGCGAAACGGTCACCGCGATCGGCCTCGCTGTCGGCAAGGTGCTGGGCGACACCGATCAGCAGGCGCGCGCCCACGACAACCGCATCCAGGCCGGCACCATGCT